>JAHDQI010000413.1 GCA_018433925.1 Phycisphaerae bacterium
GCTTTTTTAAACCGGTTCAGCGGCAGTCGGACCGTGCCGAGGGTTGTCAGGCCGCCGGCAGGAACGGCCGTGAGGGGAAGTTCCCCGGACATCAACACACGCCCGGCCCGGTCGCGAAGCGTCCAGTCCGGCCGGACCGTAAGGTCCAGGGGCCCGTAATGGGCAATCTCGATTAATGCCTCGAGTATCTGGTCTGTAGTAAAGACAAACTGCTTAAGCCGTGCGAGGGGTACGGTTGGTCCGCAGAATCGGCTGTACTCCTGCGAGGAGACATACCCTTTGGGCTGCCAGAAGCAATCGAGCACGCCGACGGGCGCATTCCCCTGGCCGGGGAAATCGTGAAGGTCCAGCAGTTGAAATCCCCCAAGGCCGGGCGTCCGCAGGGCGGCCTCGATCTCCGCCTTATATAGCAGGACCTGAAAACGGCCGGAAGCCATTAAAAAATCATGGCCGAGAATCAGCATTCCCGCCCTGTCCAGCAGGTCGCGAGCCACTTCAATATGACTTGCCCTCAGTGAGCCGGTGTACTTTAGACGTTCAGAGAGGTTGGGATAGGCACACCACTGGCCGATCTCATGGCTAATGACCGGAACCTCATAGCGCGATACAAAGCGTCGATAGTCAGCGTTCGTCTGCGGCGGATCCGAAAGACGCAGTGGCTCATAACGCTGCATGCGCGGCTCACTGACAACATGAAATTGATTTTGCTCGATTTGCGGCCAGCCAGCCCCGGCAGTATATCGCCGCCGCCCGTCCCGCCGGGCCAGATGATCGATCAGCTTACCGAGAAAAGCGTCGCGCTTCTCGCCTCCGCCGGGCTCATTGCCGGGAGCCATGAGAAGAAACGAGGGGTGATTTCCGTAGGTTTTCAACATGCGATGACATTCCTCATAGATCCACGAATCCACTGCCGAACCGGCTCCGAAGGTCGCCCAGGTGGAGGCCTCGGCCTGAATATAAAAACCCATCTCATCGGCGGCCTCAAACGCCGCTTTCGGCGGGCACCACGAATGAAAACGCAGATGATTGAGCCCGTAATCCCGACCAGTTTTCAGAATTCGTTTCCATTCGGCAACCTCGGTCGGCGGGTAGCCGGTTTTCGGAAAAATGCAGCATTCAAGCGTGCCCCGCAAAAAAACGGGGCGTTCATTAATCGTAAATTGCGTGCCCCGGACGCCGACCTGCCGCATTCCGAAAACAACCGTTTGTTCGACGATTTCCTGATTGTCTTTTGGGATAAAACGAATCGTCATCCGGTACAAGGCGGGCGAAAATTCATCCCACAACTGAACCGCATCGCCCATTTTGTATTCAAATTCCAGCCGTTCTTCTTCGGAAAGAAAGACCGGCAGCGTTTGGGCATCCGGCGTATGTGAAACAGGACTGTTGAAGCTTTGCGACTCTATGCGAAGGTCTCCTTTGAGCGGGTCGGCTTTTTGCCGTCCGAACTCAACGGCAACCCTGCAGAGTTTCCTTTCGATGTTCGGATAGATCTGCACATCCTCGAACCATACCGCGGCCGGTTCGGCCTTCAAAAAAAGCCGGCCGACGATTCCGTTCCAGTTGGTTTGTGTTTGATCGGAAACGCTGTGCGGATCGTCCCCGACGGGAATATGGATCCGGTTGTCCACACGAATCGTCAGCCGATACCGGCCGGGGGTGAGGGAGTCGGTCAAAACATACTCATGGGGCATACCGAGGCCATCCTGATTTCCGATGAGCCGGTTATCGATCCAGACGGTTGTCTGCCAGTGCGGCCGTTCGAGATGCAGCAGAATCCGCCGCCCTTTCCAGTTTTCTGGAATAATCACCTGCCGCTGATACCAGGCCGGACCAACATAATGCCGCTCCGGAGTCAGCCAGAAAGGCGAGCGGAACGGCTCTGTGTGGATGTAATCCCGAAAACGCGGATCAGCCAGCAGCGATTTTCCGATGCGTGTAGTCCAGTTTGTTTCCGCCGAAGGCCGCTTGCCAAAGCCCTGCTCCTGCAGTGAACCAGGCAGAGACAGGGTCTGTTCGGTTTTAAAATCATCCGCAAACCATTTTTGCTCGATGCCTACATCCTCCGGGTCCAGCGAAAAACGCCATGTACCCTCCAGCGGCAAAACCTGATCGGTTTGGGCCCAGGCCAATCCCGTTAACATCTCCAATATACTGATTCGAATTGCAAAGGTACTCATGTCATCACTCCAAATCGTATCGATTTCCAGATTTCCTGTCTCCTTAAGGCCACGTCCTGTATAAAAGACAAGAAAACTCCTCTTTAAGAATATCCGCTATCCAGCAAGATTCATCTTTATTTTAAAAAATTCAGGTTATTTCCAGCTTTCAATGTCCGGTTTAATTTATTTGACTTCTCATTTGTGCCGATATATCTTGTATGAAAACGTTTTGGGAGACTATGAATCTTTAAGGAAGGGTTAATCATGAAAACAGGTCGGTATTCTCTTTTAATCGCGTTGACAGCGGCCATTCTCCTTGTATCGACAAGCGGTTGCTTCTCTTCACGTCCGGAGGATATTCAGGGATTTCAATTTCCCAATGAAACGGATGTGACGATGGACGAATATATTCTGCAACCGCCGGACGAAGTTCGAGTTATCAGCACAAAAATTCCGCTCTTTGAAGGCCGTGGCGCTGAGCCGGGCCTGAGCCAGATCATTAAGCCGGATGGGACCATCTCTTTTGAGGACCTCGGGCAGATTTATGTGGCCGGGAAAAGTCCCCGTCAGGTTGCTGAAATCATTGCTCAAAAACTCTCGACTCTTTATAAACTGGCTGGGGATTATCCGGTTGACGTTCAAGTGGTTAATCTGAGCAAATTCTATTACGTAGTAGGACAGGTTCAGTATCCCGGCGCCAAGCCGTTTACCGGACGTGATTCCCTACTGGCGGCCGTGACAAGAGCCGTTCCGAATTCGCTGGCCTGGAAGGAAAAAATTCAGGTGATTCGACCCGCCCAGGATCCGGCAGAGCGATCTCTTGTGTTTAATCTTGATTTCAAGAAAATGGCCGAGCACGGAAAAATGGACCAAAACGTACTCCTGCAGGAAGGGGATGTTGTCTATGTACCGCCTACCATATTGGCATCGATTGGTCTGACCGTAGGCGAAATTGTCAGCCCGGTCCTTTCGGCAGGCAGCGCTGCTTCGGTTTTTGCGGCGCCTTAATCAAACGCCATGGAGGACATGGCCGACTTTTTTCAATCGTAGTCCTATGAGCCCGCGCAAGCTGCTGAAATCATTGCATGTGACCGGCACGGCATGGCTGGCTGTGTGCGCCGCGTTTCTGCTGATCGTGGCCCTGCGCCAGGCGGGTGTGGGATGGTGGGTGGTATTCTCCCTGAGCGGATATTCCGGGGTGGCTTTTTTTCTCCTGCTGAGTATTTACCTGTTTGCCATTTTTCGGGGCGTCACACGCAAGCAAATGTCACGGGAGCACCCGCTAACTACCTCTCCGGCGTATATATTATTTTACGATCTGTGCCCGTTCCTCGGGACGCTGGCGGGGCTGTTTTCTGCATATGCCTTTTCCACGACAACTTTTTTTGAAACAAGCAGCATCGTTGTCGAGGGAACGCTGGCCATGACTTTCCTGGTCTGGATCTTCTGCGATCCGCTGATCAGTCTGGCGGAAGGAGCACTGCCCTCCAGTGTAGCCAGCCGACGAGAGCGTATTGCGGAGGAAAAGGAACGGAAACAAATACAACAAGCGGAACGAGAGGCGATTTGGGAAAAAATTCGATGTTTTGATCAAAACGCGAAAACCCAATGGAATCAGGAATTGCTGCCGCTGGCTCGTGATTTGGCAGTGCAGGCCCATACTGCCTGGTCGCATCAGGAGATTCGCCAAAAGGCCCTTGCGTACGGCGCCCGGGCCTGGCAACTGGGGGGAATTGCCTGTATGCGGCATTTGATGCAACTGGTTCGCCAGCAGATTGATACCCCCCAAAGTCCGCTGGCTGTTCATTTGCCCTTCTGGTGGGACGGCATTGGCAAGTGGAGAAAGCCGGCCCTGAAAGAAGTCTTTTCCAATAGATAAATACGGCAAAGGAAATCTATGTATCCTGTAAAAATATGGGGTTTTTGGGCACTTTTTTTTCTCCTGATTTGTAATCTCACGGCCGCGGATTTGTATGTCGATCCGGCCGGCTGCCCGGACCCGAATGGGTCCGCGGAGATGCCCTTTGCAACGATTCAGGCGGCCCTGGATGCAGCGCAGTCCGGTGACCGCATTCTTCTTAATCCCGGCGTTTATACCGGTCCGGGAAACCGGGATCTGGATCCTAATGGCCTGATTCTTACGATTCAGGGGAGTGAGCCGTCTGATCCTGATGTGATTGCCCAAACCATTATTGATCCGAATTACCTGGGGCGGGGATTTGTCTTTCGAAATCAGGAAGACCCGAATTTTCTGCTGATGGGTCTGACCCTTCGGAATACATGGAGCCAGCAGGAGGATGACCCGCCGCACGGCTCGGCCATATCCTGCTCCGGGGCCAGTCCCACGATCCGATCCTGCATTTTTCAGGAATGTGACGCTGACGGAGGATGGGGCGGGGCGATTTACGGTGAATTTAGTGAGATGCAAATCGAACATTGCCTTTTTTTCGGCAACCGGGCCCGGTACGGAGGGGCCATCGGCGCCAATCTTTTCAGCCGGATGACACTGAATCATTGTACGATTGTCGGAAACCAGGCCTGGTTTAACGGGGGCGGGCTGATTTGTGATTTTGATACATCGATCACGCTGACTAATTCGATTTTCACCTTTAACCATCTGGTCAGCAAGGAAAACAAAGGATGGCAGGTATCGCTTCGAGATTCCTCAATGACTGTTTCATTCAGCAGTATCGCGAATGAGCCAAACGACTTCGAGATCATCGGCAATTCATTGATTCAATTGCATGAGGGAGTACTGGAGGCCGCCCCAGAGTTTGCCTCTTCTGTTCCGTCGGCTCCGCAGAGCTATTCGGATCTGCATCTGCGGAGCCAGGCCGGCCGCTGGGATTCAGACGCGGCCGAATGGGTAACCGATTCTGTCACCAGTCCATGCATCGACGCCGGGGACCCCAATTCTGCTGCCTGGTCGGCGGAACCCTGGCCTCATGGAAAACGAGTCAA
>JAHDQI010000118.1 GCA_018433925.1 Phycisphaerae bacterium
CTCCGGCCGAAGCGACGGCGTTGATCAGCCGCTGCGGATTATCCTCGGCTTTTTCAAAAAAGTAATGGGCCACCAGCGAAGGATCTCGATGCAGCCGATAGATCGAAGATCTCCAGCGGTAATAGCCGTTGCTTTTCCGGGCCTGGGAGCGGACGGTCAACTCTTCCGGCCGCGCAAAAGAATGGGGGTTAATCAATTTGCTCATTAAGCGGTGCTGGGCATCCGCCACGGCACCCTGCCCGGCTTTCAGAAACAAGCTTTGCGAAAACTTAACCGGGTCCGATGAATCGCGGATATGAACCAGCCCCTCGTATACATACGTCTCCGTCTGTCCGGCAGAATCGACTCGAACCCCGAACTCCGTCCCGTAATCCACCACGCTGGCGTGAGGTGTGCGCACCACAAAGGCCTGTCCGGATGAGCCATCCATCTTCGCGACAATCTGTCCTTCGCGGACAAAGACCTGCTGGGCCGATTCAATCGCGAACAGGCAGGGCGCTTCCACAATCACCGCCGCGCCCCCTTCCAGCACGATCTCCGCATAGCCCTGCGTCAGGTGCATCGGCCCGGCATACAGGTCACAGCCCTCAACGATCTGCCCGGAAGCATTTTGCCACTGGGCCGCAACCGTGCGTGTCAGTTTGCCCATCGGCATCGAGACGCGCGTCGGCGAAAAATGAGCATAGGCGATTAAAAAGAAAAGCGCCGCCGACGAGAGGGCCAGTAAATAAATCGACAACCGGCTGACCTGCGTCTGGGCAGGCGCGCGAGGCGGGGCCTGGGGTTTGGGCTTTTCAACCGGCCGCTCCACCGGCACCGGCTCGGCCGTTTTCTCCTGGCGGGCCAGAATCTCCCAGGCATTCTCATTGAGGATCGACTCGTTCGGCTCGATGAAAAGACTGGCCCCTTTCCTGCGATACAGATGGGTATACATAATCAGGAAATCGACATACGTCCGCCTTGCTTCTTCATCGCCTTCGAGAATCTCGGCAAGGCGAGTTTGCTGCTCCGGAGAGGCCGCTCCGTAAAGCGCCGAAAGAATCAAGCCGCAAAGTTCATCCGATGCTTTATTCATTGAATTGTTTCCTCGGCGAGCGTCTGCCTGATACACTGCATCAGCAGTTTGTGAATGCGAACCAGAGAATAATACGTCGCCCGGGTGGACTTGGAAATGTGGGCCCCGATATTCTCAAGAGTCAGTTCTTTTTCATACCTCAGTTTCAAAATATATTTGTCTGTCTGCATCAGTTTTTGAACGCACTTTTTCATCGCCTCCATCCGCCGGTCCATTTCCGGAAGGGCTTTCTGCATCTGTGCCTCGATGGACTTGGCGAGGTCTTCACTAAAGACGATTTTGGACCTTTTTTTCTTTTTATAGTGAGATAAAACCTGATAGCGGGCGACGGTCAGCGCCCAAGCCACGAAATCCATGCTCGGTGAAAAGGAGGAGAATTTCCGCCACATCACGGCCGATGCTTCCTGCATAATATCGTCCGCATCCGCCGTATTCGGAACAAAAGACAAAATATAGGCATAAATCCTCTTATCATTGAGCATTAACAGCCGTAAAAATTGTTCCTGATTTTGATTTGTATCGTTTTCCATAGCTTTCATTTAAAATAGGGATACACAATTGCCTTCCCTATATATCTATCCCATAAATCATGAATTTTACGTAGAATTCCCAAATAATTCGTGTTTTGACGTAAACATCCTTATATGTACCTCTACTGCTTGGTATTGTTTGCGATTTTGTATAGGATATATACTGTCTTGTAATAGAACTACTTTGTTTGTTATAAAGCATCTGAACTGAATACCCGATAAAACGTGTAATTAATGGCATCCGCTTATTGATCTTATCATAGATTTCTGATAAGATAGGAAAAATAGCATGTGAAATTCTATATATAGCCAAATAGCCGACATTTCTTGTCTAAATTTAGAGGGCATTTTGAAACGATTAATCATCCTATCAGCCATTCTTTCCTATATTACAGTACCTGTACAAGCCGAGTTGGCTCACCGATACACTTTTGCCACCAATGCCTCCGACTCGGTCGGTTCCGCTCATGGGCTATTGAAGGGCAATGCCTTCCTATCCGGCGGGGCGCTGGTCCTTGATGGTTCAGATGCCTGGGTGGAACTTCCGGCTTCCACCCTTGCCATCAACACTTACCACAGCATTACCCTGGAGGCATGGCTTACCCTGAATGTCTCCTCCGGCTGGAATCGTCTTTTCGATTTTGGAGACAGTTCAGGCAGCAGTGGGGGTTATTATCTCTTCTACAGTCCTTCCGGGGGAGGCGGCAGCCGTTTTTCCATTTCTACGGGGGGCTTTCCCGGTTATCAGGCAGGCGAGCAGGTTGTCGATTCCACAAGCATTCCAGAGGGCATAAAAACGCATATTGTATGCGTTTATGACGGCATCAATCGGCAAATGAGACTTTACCGCGATGGTTCTTTGATCGCCTCAACCAGTCCTGTTACTTATCTGCTCAGTGACGTACGCGATACGTTTGCCTATCTCGGAAAATCGCTCTATTCATCCGACCCTCTAATGAACGGGTCCCTTGATGAATTTCGAATTTACAATATCCCTCTGGATGACACGATGGCCGCGGCCAGCTATCAATCGGGTCCCAACCTGCCCATTGAGACCTACTCTGTTCCCTCGAATCCGAATCCGCCGGAAGGGGCCGATTCGGACGGCCTGAGGCCAACCCTGACGTGGCAGTCGGATTCTTCTTCGGCTATTATCGGACATCGGGTGTACGTGGGAACGGATTTTGCGGATGTCCTGACCGCCACGGCCAGTTCCTCGGGCATTTATCAAACCACCCAACCTCCGGGGCAGGAGACCTTCACACCTGCCGGCGATCTCGAAATGGATCAACTCTACTACTGGCGAATTGAAGAAGTCACAACCTCCGGATATATCTTCAGCGGACCGGTCTGGAGTTTTCAAACCAAAAACCTCAAAGCTCATGCCCCGGTTCCTTATGACGGCTCCGGCGGAATCTCCCCATTTACCGTTCTCCTGCAATGGCAGCCCGGCGAAGGAGCCATCAGCCACCGCATCCTGTTCGGCACATCCCCCTCGTCCCTGCAGATTCTGGAAGCCGATTCCCCCGGTCTCTCGTATGAGATTCAATCCCTCGACTACGAAACCGACTATTTCTGGCGTATCGATGAACTGTATGCCTCCCGCCCCGAAGTGCAGGGAGATCTCTGGTCGTTTACCACCCTGGCCGATCCCGGCCTGCATCTGCCCGGCGACCTGGACGGCAACGGCACGGTTGAATTTGCGGACCTTGTTTTGTTTACCCAGCAATGGATGCAGCATATCGCCTGCAGCGGCTACAGTTGTCCGGACTTTGATGACAGCTCGTTTGTCGATCTCGACGATTTCACCGTTCTGGCAGGCCACTGGCAGCAGTCTTCCGATCCCCTTGTCGTCATCAATGAGATTCATTATCATCCCGACGAGAACAAGGAACCCGTCGAGTTTATTGAGCTGTATAATGCGGGGTCTTATCCGGTCGATCTGAGCGGCTGGTATTTTGACGAAGGCATTCAATACACCTTCGAGCCAATCCCCCTCATGAATCCGGGGGAGTATGTACTGGTCACCGAAAACCCGGCCGCCTTCGCAGCCAAATTCGGCCTGTCGGCCTACGGTCCCTTCCGCGGCAAACTCAGCAATGAAGGAGAGCGTCTTGTCCTGCGCAGCGCGACAGGCAAAAAAATCGACGAGGTCGAGTACAAATCGGCCTTTCCCTGGCCGACCGCCGCAGACGGGGAAGGCGCCTCGATGGAACTGATCAATCCGTACCTCGATAACGACCTGGGGGGAAGCTGGCGCCCTTCGGGCTATCACCCGAACCGGCCGGAATCAGCGTTCGGGCCGCCAACGCCGGGCTATCAGAACAGCATCTATACAAGCGCTGTTCCGCCGCAGATTCGGCAGGTCAGGCATCAGCCCGAACAGCCGATGTCGAGTCAGCCGATCCCGATTACAGCCAAAGTTACCGATCCCGACGGCGTGCAGTCCGTTACACTGCTGTACCAGATCGTCTCCCCCGGTGATTATCTGCCGGCCTACCTGCCGATCCCGATTCCCTCTCTGCGAACCGATCCGTATCAAAGCCGGCCGCTGAATCCTGATTTTGAGGATCCGGCCAACTGGGCGGCCGTTTCCATGCTCGATGACGGCTCCGGCCAGGACGCCGCGGCCGGGGATGATACCTACACGGCCGTCATTCCGGCCCAGATACACCGCACGCTCGTTCGCTATCGCATCGTTGCCAAAGACAGCAATCATCACGAAATCCGGGTTCCTTATGCCGATGACAGCTCCCTGAATTTTGCCTGTTTTGTATACGACGGCGTACCTGATTTTGTCGTGGACGCAAGCAGTTCCGTCCATCCGGATGCGCCACCGACAGGCAATACCGTATACAACTCAGAGATTCTGACTTCCATTCCGGTCTATACCCTGATTACACGGGCCGAAGACTTCTATCAATGCAACGGCTACGACTCGGCCGACCAAATCGACCAGGGCACAACGGACCCGGTCGTGCAGGATGCCGGCAGGGCTTACAACTGGGAAGGAGCCTTCGTCTATGAAGGGATCGTCTATGACCATATCCGCTACCGTTTGCGCGGCGGAAACGGACGGTATAACAACGGCGCCGCCGGAAAACGATCGATGAAATTCCGCTTTAACCGCGGACACTACCTGCAGGCCCGCGACCTGTACGGCCGAAAGTTTCCTTCCAAATGGAAAAATCTGAACACCGGAAAAATGTTCGGCAATAAAATCGTCTGGGAAAATTATCGTCATTATCCCTACGGTCTCAACGAAATCATGGATATGAAACTGTTCGGCCAGGTCGGCGGACCGGCCCCGGAAACCTGGTGGATGCACTTTCGTGTCATTGACGGAGCCGAGGAGGCCCCCGCCGGAACCGGCGGCCAATATGAGGGTGATTTCCAGGGTCTTTATATTGCGTTTGAAAATTACGACCGGGCGTTTCTCGACCGGCTGGGGCTGCCCAAGGGCAACCTCTATAAGCTGTCTGACAAAATCTATGACGGTCCCAGGCAACTGCGCTACCAGGGTCCGGAAGCCGTTGATGACGCCTCGGACTACGAAAACATCCGCTGGAACCTGACTTATGAGGCCTCCGCCGATTTTATTTTGAATCATCTGGACTGCGACCAGTGGTATCGCTACCACACCGTAGTCGAGG
The DNA here is from genome assembly GCA_018433925.1 of Phycisphaerae bacterium. GTDB lineage: Bacteria > Planctomycetota > Phycisphaerae > Sedimentisphaerales > Anaerohalosphaeraceae > JAHDQI01. The sequence continues at coordinate 5,259 of JAHDQI010000118.1, forward strand.
CCGTTCGTCATTACGATGTGTTTACCGGGGCCACCTGCATTCACTGCCTGAAAAATCTGGCGTGGTATTTTTATCCTGACTATACGGCCGAAAACAACTATTTCGGAAAGGTTCAGTTTCTTCCGTTTGACGTGGATGATACCTGGGGACCGTATTTTAATTCCGGTATCGACCACGGCAAGGGCGCCATTTACGACCAGAGTTATATTGACCATCTCTTTACACAACATGCCGTCGATCCCGAAAAATCGCCCCTCAGGCAGGAATACCGCAACTACATCCGGGAATTTCTCGACCTGCACTGGCAGCCCGAAGTCATCAATCCCATGATCGCCGAGCTGGCCTCGATGATCGAAGAGATTGTGCCGGCGGACCGGGATCGCTGGCGGCTGGACCCCACGCCCGGCGGGGCCATCGACAACGGGCCGCTCGAAGAAGGGCTGGCGCTGATGGAACAGTTTGCCTGGTCGCCGGGATCCTTCTACGGCAGCTATTACTGGCCCGGCACCGTCAATCATCTGGCTGACCTGGCCGGAGCCGAAGGCGATGCCGATAACATTCCCCACAGGCCGACGATCAATTACATCGGAACGGCCGGATATCCGGTCAATGATCTTCGTTTTGAAACCAGCGCCTTCAGCGACCCGCAGGGAAGCGGCACCTTCGCAGCGATGAAATGGCGGATTGCCGAGCACGTTCTGAATTTCGGACAGACCGCCGGCGGCGGGTCCACCGCTGTGCTGATCGAACCGGAGACGGACTGGAGATATTTCAAGGGAACCCAGGAGCCGTCCAGCCCGACGGACGCCTGGAGACAGAACGGATTTAACGATGAAGACTGGCCGGTCGGCCAAACTTCCATCGGCTTCGGGGACGACGACGACAATACGGTTCTGGAGGATATGGCCGGCAATTACCGGACGGTTTATCTTCGCAACACATTTGAAGTGCAGGACCGAAATCAGGTTCAGTCGCTCAAACTCCATGTCTACGTCGATGACGGCTGTATCATCTGGATCAACGGAACCGAGGTTGCCCGACTCTATTGCAGCGCCGGGCAGAAGGCCTATGACGATTTGACCGATGTCACAGACCATGAAGCGGAGACCTACGAAGAAGTTGTCCTCTCCGGGCCTTATGACTTCCTGGTCAGCGGAGAAAACGTAATCGCCGTTCACGCCCTGCAGGCGACCGAAGGCAGCAGCGATTTTTCGATTGACGTCAGCGTCACCGCCGAACTGCTTTCGCCGGCGCCTCCGGCCCCCTCCTCGGCAAACAACAAATATGAGATTCAGCCCCTCTGGGAAAGCGGCCAGATCACCGACCCCGGCAGCACAACCGTTCAGATTCCCGGCGGCGTTGTCCGCTCGGGCCGAACCTACCGCGTCCGCTGCCGCATGAAGGACAATACCGGCCGCTGGAGCCACTGGTCCGATCCGATCGAGTTCCAGGCCGGCGATTCCATCGGGGCCGATCTTCTTAATTACCTCCGCGTCAGTGAGATCATGTATCACCCGGCGCCGGATTCGACGGACCTTTATGACAAAAACGAATACGAATTCATCGAGCTGACCAATATCAGTCTGACCAAAACGCTCGACCTGAGCACGGTATCCATCACCAGCGGCGTGACCTTTTCTTTCGCGGGCAGCGCCGTGACCACACTTGGGCCCGGCCACTATGTCCTGGTCGTACGAAATAAGACCGCCTTTGAAACTCGCTACCCAGGTCTGACCGGAAAAATCGCCGGCGAATATTCCGGCAAGCTCGACAATTCGGGCGAAACCATTGAACTCACGGACGCCTGGAACGGAACCCTTCTGTCTTTTGCCTACAATGACGGCTTCGGCTGGCCTCAGGCCGCCGACGGCGCCGGCCATTCCATTGTGCCGCTCGCCTGGTGGGCCATGGAAGACCAGCAAGCGGGAATTCTGAGCTATGGCGGAAGCTGGCGGGCCAGCCGGGTCATCGGCGGCTCCCCCGGTTCGGACGATCTCAATCCGCCGGCAACCCTCGTCATTAACGAGTTTATGGCGCACACGGATTTCAGCGATCCGATGTACCCGGACCATGACAGCAATGACTGGATTGAACTGTACAACGCTTCCGCTTCGGCCGTCAGCTTTGACGGGCACTGGTTCCTCAGCGACACAGCCGACAACCTGAAGAGATGGACGATTCCAAGCCAGTCTGTTCCCTCCGGCGGCCGCGTCAGCTTTGATGAGATCAGCGGGTTCAACAGCCCCGCCGGTTCCGGATTCGCGCTGGACAAAACCGGCGAACACATCTTCCTTTCCTATCTGCCCGGCATCAGCGGGACAGACCGGGTCGTGGACTGCATTTGTTTTAAGGGACAGGAAAACGGGATTTCGATGGGCCGTTACCTGGACGGGTACAAATACTGGTTCCGTATGAACAGCAGCCGCGGCGCCGCCAACACAACCCCACTGGCCGATGTGGTGATCTCGGAAATCATGTACCATCCCGAACGAGACAGCAGCCACGATGAATATATCGAGCTTTACAATCCCACGGCCTCGGCGATTGCCCTCTACAGCAATGATGGTTCCGGACCATGGCGGCTGGATAACGCCGTTTCATACACCTTTCCGGCGGGATTGTCAGTGTCGGCCGGCGGGCGATTGGTGATTGTGCCGTTTGACCCGGCCGTCGAAACGGCCCGGCTGGAGGCCTTTGAATCCGCCTACAACTGCAATTTGACCCCCGGAATCGATGTCTTTGGTCCCTACAGCGGAAACCTGTCTAACGGGGGCGAACGGCTGGCCCTTGAAAAACCTCAGCAGTCAGATGATCCGCTGGACCCGGAGGCCGTTTCCTGGATTCTTATCGATCAGGTCACGTATTCCGATTACGACCCCTGGCCGGTACAGGCCGATGGATACGGCTTGGCCCTGCTTCGGCTGGAACCGGAAAACCCCGGCAAATCCGGAGACGATCCGAGCAACTGGACCGCCGCGGCGCCCAGCCCCGGCGGGTAATCTCCAAACCGGTCCCTGTGTTATTGACCCGGGCCGGGAGGTGCCGCCTGCCAGTTGATTACATCGTTGCTGTAATTGACTCCGGAGGTATCCGGGGACTTATGATGCAGGGAGTCGCCGCCGCCGTCAGGGCTTGGCGGCCACGGAGTTTCATCATCATACGTCAGGCGTTCTGCGCGAATCCAATACCGCGGGTTTCCGTATTCCAGATCGCCCGGCCGAACTATCTCAACCCGCTCGCCGCCGTTGCTCAGTTGGGTTCCGTTTTCAAACGGACCGAGCACGGATACCCCGGCCGGCATCGGACCATAATAGGCCGTAAAGGCCGCCGGGTCCTCCGTAAGGATCAGCAAGCCGCCCGCCGGAATCGTCGTATCGGCCGGGAAGACAAAGTCGATCCCGTCGCTGAAACGCCAGGAAACCGTCTCCGTGACGAATACTCCCGGCGAAATTTCGGTAGAGACCGCCTCCTGCAGCGTCAGCGGCGAACCGGTAATATTCTTCATTTCTATATATTCGCCTCCCGTGTTGGTCGCCGAAGGATGGTACATGATCTCGCTGATCACGAGCGGGCCGACGAGGGGGTAGGCGTTGGCCGCCCCCGGCGTATTGACGCTCATCGCCACAAAACTGGTCCCGCCGTGCAGCTCACTGCGCACATGCCTGCCGAAGGCAACCCCGCTGGCTGAGGCGCCGAACGTTTCAGAGACCTCATAGCCGCCGATCACGCCGCCCAAACCGCTGCGAAGATACACCGATTCACCTCCTTCGCTGAACGCAAACGGGCTGCTGATGCCCGGGGCCTGCGGATTGCCGAAGTGCAGATCTTCAGAAAACACGAGGTAGCCGCCGGCCGGAATGCTTGTGCCCAGCGGGATTTCATACTTTTTAATGCTTTCCTCGCTGCCGGTGCTGTCGCTGAGGAACCAGCCGCCGATGTGGATCGACTGATCGGTTGTGTTGTGCAGCTCGACCCAGTCCGATTCGCTGCCGTGCGAGTGAGCCAGCAGTTCATTGATTACCACGGAACCAGGATCCGGCACCAGGCCGGCATCGTCAACCCCCGGTGAGCCGCCCGCGATCGCGCTGGGACGCCAACCGTCCTTGCTGTTCCACAGGCCCCGGTCCCCGGCGGAGGCATCGCGAATGGTCAGGGAAAAATCCTCTCCATCCGTGATGGGATACCACCCGTCCTTGTAGGTAAACTCATGAATGATCGTATGCAGCGCATCCCGCAGACAAATCTTTTCGCCGGCATTGTCCAGCTTGCCTTCATAGGACCCGGCGATCCGACCCGTAAAGGACGGGTACCGCTGGAGAAAAGAGGCCTGATTGCTTACAACCAGGATCCGCTCGCCCGGTGCCAGCTCTTCCGGTCCAAAGGAGAAGTTTACGCCCCTCGTAAATCGCACCCGGTTCAGGTTGACCGATTCGGCGCCGACGTTGACCAGTTCGATAAACTCATCATTCGGATCGTCCGGATGATACATCAGCTCGGCAATCCGCAGGTATTCGGCCACCGGTCCCACGGCAAAGACCGCTTCATTCAGCGCACTCCATTGACCGGCTGAACTGCGAATCCGGGACCTCAGAGGGATGCTGTGTGTCAGCGGAAATCCGCCTGTGTATTCAATCGCACTCGGCGAGAGGCCGCCCGCTCTTGCGGCCACCAGCTCCGCGCAAATCAGGAAATCCGAACTGGTGGACGGGGTATTTAAGCCGTGAATCGCAAGGATATTCTCGCCGACCTGCAAGGCGCCAAGATGGGCGGTGATATCATACGAATCCCATGATTCGGAGGCCTCGTGGCCGCCGGAGGCCGCGGCATTCCAGGACAGGGTGGAAGGCGCATTGGCTCGGCGAACCTCCGTCCCGTTGAGATAGGCCGCAAATCCGTCATCATAGCGAATCCGCAGCGTCAGCGCATTGTAACCGGCCAGGGAAGCGCCGTCCACGGTAAACGGGATGCGGATATAACAGGTGGTATTGATATTATACATGGCCGCTTCCACATCCAGACCGATCCTATTCTCATAACCCGATCCTCGCTCGTAGCCGATGCCGCCGGCACCGGCGGTCCATCCCGAATCATCGTAGGGTTCACTGCCTCCCCGCCAGGCGGCCGCGATAGGGCCCGTCGGAACAAGTACCTTTTTGGGAGCGTTTTCTGCGACAAGAGAAGCGGCGGGAAGACGCGGATCGCTGCCGTCAATCGTAAAATAAAGCGTCCCGGAGGCCGTGGATTGGGTGATCGTCAAAACATCGCCGGAAGAAACGTATCCCCCGTGCTGATCGGAGCCGTTGATGTGAAAAATCGGATAGCCGAAATCCGCATCGAACAAATTATTCGACTCAAAGGCCGCCAGTACATACGGCTGCCGGGCGGGAATAAAGGTGTCCGGAACATAGCGAACCGGAAACTGAGACGTCGCCGGAAGAACCCCGGAGACTTCGGCAAAAACCTCCCACCATTTGGCCAGCAGATGGGCCTGTGTGAGAACCCCGTCGTTCCGGAAATGCCGGTGAATATGATCCGTGAACAACTGGCGAAACTCCGCATTGTCTCTCAGGGCGCGATACAATTGCGAAGTCGGATCCCAGCTCAGGTTGTTTAATCCCCGGGGATTGGACCAGTCCGGAAAATCCTCAAACGCCGTCTTGTACATACTTTCGCCATTGCTGCCGAAAATCCAGGTTTCGGCCAGCCCCTCGGCATCCCAGATACTGAACCGGAATTTTCCGCCCTCCGTTCGTTCGCGATGAGCATCCCAGTTGTTCCCCGGCCAGTCAAAATTGCCGATGTAAATCTGAAGAATCAAATAATCGATAAAGGCCGGAATGTCCAGCCGGGCCGCCACATACTCATACTCAGCGGTATCGGCAAGATTGCGGCTGTTGGCGTAATTGAGCAGGTGATTCCACGCGACATTGTCGCCGTCCCGAACCCCGGCATGCGTAATGACATCAAACGCGTTCTCGGTTTCGTACCATTCCTGGTAGAACTCCTCATCGCCGCGTGCTGTCGGATTGTAATAGCCCCGAAAAACACCGTTGATATACAGGTTGACAAAGTTGCCCGTCACCTGCGGCCAGCCCATTTCACAAAACAGCCGCCGGGTCCATTCGTCTTTGACAAAGGGCGTGCAGGCATCGTTATGGCCCGAGCGAAGCACAATGCTCTTGAACCGATCCACATCAATAAACGGAAAGAGCGGATATTCAAACCGGGTCTGCCCGTATTCACTGCGAAACCAGAGATTAAACCCGAACTTGTTTGTGTTCCATCCCGGCCACCCGTTCCAGCAGGTCGTCCAGTCCTCCCCGCGGGTATAGCGAGGCCGCGTATAATCGCTGCCCCGAACTCGGATTCCGCAATCCTCCTGCATCGCCGCGCCGGTCTGCAAATCAATCCATTCAAACGAAACGGGCCGTTCAAAATCCCGCCCCCGCTGCACCGGGTTATTATACGTCCCCGCCCCGCCGGACTGCCATACTTCGTTGCTGTAATAACCGCCCACAATAGCCATCACGCCTTCGGGCTCATACAGAGATTGTTCGGCATCGCCCACAATGGAGATCACAGGCATCGCCTTGACCGCCGCGCCGGCATCGAAAAGATAGGTCTGCGTATCGATATTCGTGGGCATCCAGCCGGTCTTAATCGCCGCGGCCCGAATGCAGGTCGTCGCGCCGATGGAAATCGGACCGGTGTACCGGATACCGGCGGCCGTGGGCACATCATCCTCAATCGGGGCGCTGCCGTCAGTGGTATAATAAATCTCGGCATCCGGCGTCTGACAGGTAATCGACAAACTGAAAGGGGCCTCGTAAAAGCCCCGGGTATGGCTGAACTTCGTGTCGGCCACAAGACCCAGATAGGCGCCGTCATTCACCGCGCCGGGCGTGGGAACCGCGAAAAACCGCCAGTCTTCGCCGCCGTTCGGCCAGCGGCCGTAGGAAAGATTCGTCATCTGGCTGCCAAAGACAATCGAGTCGATTCGCGTGGCTCCATCGGAATCAAACAGGCCGATCTCCTCCCCGCCGGCGCTTAGGCTGAATCCCGCATGAAGTCCCGGACTGTCAAGGACATCCCCATCCGCCCAGACAATCAGATAGCCGTTTGAATCGATGGTCGTTTCCGCGGGGCGGTCTTCCGGAAACCGCCAGGCCGTCGGATCGTCGAGATCATCAGTCAGGTACATGCCGGCCAGGTCTATCGCCATATCGCCGAAATTATAGATCTCAATCCAGTCATCATACTGTCCCTGCGGATCACTGATTCCGCTGTCGCTGTTGAGGGAAGCCGCGAATTCATTGATCCGAAGCGGCAAACGGGTATGATCCGCCAGCCAGTGCCCCGCCAAGAGGGCAAAATCCGACAGCGTGACCCCCGACAGACTGTCAATCTCGGCACAGTAAATCCCCTCGCAGCCGGAATGCTCCAGCCATTGGCCGGCGAAGATTTCCAAATCCTCCAGATCCACCTTGAAATCCCGGTTTAAATCCCCCACCGGCCAGCCCTCTTCGGCCGTCGAAAAAGCCGCCGCTGTCAGCAGAAACGTCACAATCGCAATTCGCATACCTTCTCCTTTCATCCCTCACTGTCCCTCGGTATAATTATCGTGCGGCCGCGGCTTTGGCTTCCCATTGCCCATCCGGGGTCACCCACAGCAAACCGGTATCTCTGTAAAAATCCAGCAGGGCCGCCGAATACAAAAACAAGGCCTCGGCAAAAGCCGCTTCAGACTGATAATAATCCTGCTGGGCATCGAGTACATCCCGGGCATTGGCCCGCCCGTACTGCAGAAGAGTCTGTGTCTGCTCCAGCCGCCGGCCGGCCAGTTCCCGCGCCTGCTTCTGGGTGTTGTATCGTTCTTCGGCTTCCCGGCGATCACGGCAGGCCTTGCGCACTTCCAGCACAACCTGATCGGTCATCTTTTGGTGATGGCGCTGGCGCTGGGCCAGAAAAATCAGGGTTCGTTTGTAATTATTTTTTTCAACCTCCCGGTCCAGCGGCAGATCCAGACGCAGGGTGGCCTCATATCGATCCCGAACCCTGTCCAGATCGCCCGGATTGGCACCAAACGCATACCGGCGTGAATTGTCCGAGGCCGGACTGTACAAACCGACCAGCGAAAGATCGGCCTTCAGGGCATCGGCCGCCACCTCGACATGCCGCTGGGCGTCGAGGGTCTGGTCAAATGCGTTGGCCAGGTCCAGCCGCTGATTCAGGGCCGCCTCAACGGCCTGCTCTTCCGTCAGCGGCAGAGCCCGCAGATCAGCCTGCAGCGCCGCCCATTCGTTCTGGTCCAGCCCGTACGCCGTCTCCTGCGGAACATTCAGCAGCAGTTTGTACGCATCCATCTGCGTCTCATAGAGTTGGCGAAGCTGAACATATTCATCCCAGGCCTTCATTTGATCCTGCCGGGCCTCTTCCAGTTCATGGGCCGCCACCCGACCGGTCGATGCCAGCGGCGCCATCCTGTCAATCAGGGACAGCAGCTGAATATAGTGAGTCCGGGCGTTTTTCATCCGGCTGTCATATTGAAGCAGCCGGTAATACTCCGTCACAACGGAAACCAGCAGGGTTTGTCGAAACCGCATGAGATTACGAATTTCATAAAGGGTATTCTGCTCGGCCTGTGTCAGGGCCTCGAGCACCGCTTTGCGGTCCGCTCCGCGCAAAAGCGGCACCGTCGCGGCCGCCTGAAAAATAGATGTCAGACCGCTGCGAAAATCCCCCGTCAGCACATCCATATACCCCACCGTAAACCCGGAACTGACCCTGGCGCCGCAAGCCAGCAGTGTAGACAGACCCGATTCCTGCTGAACCCCCAGTGCTTCCCGGCCGCCTTCCCCGTCCCGGTCCCCTTCAAGGGCATAGCCGCCGACCGTCCGGCTAAACGGCGTCCAGTCATACAAATGCTGCACATCCGCCAAATCCAGCGCTGTCAGGTAAAGCTGCTCTTTGGCCAACTGGTACTCATGGCTGTTAGCCAGGGCCAGCTCGGCGGCCCGGGGCAACGTCAGCAGTTCCGTTTGACAGACCTCCTGCAAACGCGCCTCACGCGCCTCGGAAGAAAAGGACTCGATCAAAGACTCCGGGCGGCTTGCGAGAGACTCGTCCCAGTGCCTGTCAATCAGGGAGCCGATCTTCTCATCCGTCTGCCGGCTTGCCGTCTCGGGATCGACCGCACAGCCGAACAGAACAAACACCGCCGTCATCAGGCAAAGGCCCA
>JAHDQI010000381.1 GCA_018433925.1 Phycisphaerae bacterium
GAAGTGTCTTCGCAATCAATCTCATCGGCTCCGATATCCACATAACTGCCATAAACCCTGTCCTGTTTGTCCATGTCCTGCTCATTCGGGTAATTGCCGGAATCGCCTTGATCTCTGCAGGGCGAATCCCAGTTCAGATGAAAATAGCCGTATACCGGATACTCATAGGCAAACCTGGGCTTGCAGGTAAGGTTTCCGGTTGTGAGATCCGGGGTTGTGTTAATTCCGTTCGGATCATTAGGATCATAGATGCAGCAGTAATAAATCGAATCAATTCCGGATAGCTGCGGCTTTCCCGCTTCATCCTCATTGTTATAGTACAAAATATTATTTCTCACATCCGGCGCATTGGCCCCGACCAATCGAATCCCTTCATTTGTATTAAACACAACCGTGTTATTGCGAATCTCAGGACTATCAAATGGGTTTAACAGATTGATCCCATAATAAGTACTATAGACCGAACTGCTGGAACCATTCTGATAGACCAGTGAGTTTATGATTATTGAATCGGACGAATCCGTAAGAATTCCATCACGCTGATTATCATAGATTTTACAATTTTCCAAGACTAAGGAATAGCCATTCCCTTCATGATAGATTCCTTGATATTGATTATTGTAAACTTTACACCATTTAATATAGATGTTGCCGTTTTCACTATTAACACCCCTATATTGGTTATTCCGAGTGATAAGATTCTCTAAAACAAATGATACATCATTCCCTTCAATTCCATCTTCGCCCGCTTCCTCCACGGTCACCCCATCCAGCAAGGACCCGTTGCCCATCGTCACCACGGTGTTATTCCGCGTGGATTCATCGACATACCCGCTCAGGATCGTATGAAAACGATTCGGATCACACTGGTCCGGGTCGCCTGCACCCCACCCCGCATACCCCCCGTAAACCGATACGCCGTCCGGGATTTTAAAGGTATACTCTTCGGGCTGGTCCCAATACTCCTCGCCGCTTGGAGAATAGGTCCCATCGGCCACAAGAACAGTGATGGCTGACGGATCATCCGCTTTTTCGGCTCTTGCCAAGCCATCGTCCAGTTTATCATAGGCCGTCTGCCAGCTTGTCCCGAGGTACGGACCCGACGCATTCTTATCCACATAGATCACCTCCCCGCCCCACCAGCAGATAGGCGTGGTGGCTTGTGCCTCGGTTTCCCACTGATCACTCACAACGGTTACCCTGTTGATGATCTCGCTGGCCGGCTCGGCCATAAAGTTGACATGCGTATGCAAATAGAAATACATATTCGGATCGGCCGGCCCGTTCGGATCGTTCGGATCATACCCGGCCAATTCCTCTACAAACCATGTATAGCTATGGGTGATCCAGTCATAGCCCAAGTTTGGATCGGTTTCTGCAGGAACCGCAGAGTCGAAATCCACTCCCTGCGGCAGGTAATCCACAATCAACAGATTCGTTTGATCCCGGTATTTCGGAGAAACTCCAAGACGGTTGGCGGTATCGGTAACCGCGCATACCTCTGCGCGTCCTGGCAGCGGTTCGAGTTGTTCTACCGGCACCTGTTCGGTGCCTCTATATCGATCCTCATGCCTCCGCAGCCCGGACTCCCAGCGCATCATCCGCCTCGTTTCATCAGAAGTCTTGTGGATTACGCTCTGACTTATCGCCGTCTCAGAAGCAAGCCGCCAAA
>JAHDQI010000173.1 GCA_018433925.1 Phycisphaerae bacterium
GTTCCGACAGGAACGTCACTGCCTCGGATGTGAGCAAGATGAGCGAGGAGGAACTGGATCGGCTGGCCGAAAATCTCGGCTAAGCGATGGTTCCGCCTTGCTGGCAGCAGGGACCGGCACAACTTTTAGGAGTAACTGACTATGGCAAATACGGTTTTTCAGCGAGGCGGAACGCATTCCGCTTCGGTAGAGGAAATCTGGGGCGAAAAGACCTGGCGGCAGGCCGAGAAGGATTCGTACTTCAATGACGGCCGATTCGTGGGATCTTCGAGCAACTCCCTGATCCAGGTCAATACCGATCTGACCAAAAATAAGGGCGACCGGATCAATACCCCACTGCGGGCACGTCTGATCAGCGACGGCAAGGTGGATGATGAGGCGATTGAAGGGCAGGAAAAGGCCATGACCTTCCACAACTGCCAGACGACCATCCACAAACGCAAAGAAGCGATCCGGCTGGACGGGGAAATGACCGAACAGCGGACGGCGATCAAGCTTCGCAGCGAGGCCAAGGACGCCCTGGGCCTGTGGCTAGCGGAAATCCGCGATACGGATGTCCTGATGGGCCTTTCCGGATTGGCCAACGGGGCCGGGACCATTCTGGCGTCAGTTCCTACGACTAACCGCAGGTTTTACGGCGGGCAGACGACTGACGGCGAAGGCGGCGTCGAGGCCGTGGCGGGCGATGCGAATATCGTGGCTACTGATGGCAAACACCTGTTCGGAACGCTGGTGATTTCGCATCTCAAGCGGATGGCCAAAAAAGATGGCGGATCAGCATACAGCAAGATCCGGCCGATAGTCATCGGCGGCAAGACCTGGTATGTGATGTTCGTCAGTCCCTGGCACCTGAAGGCCCTGCGGCAGGAAAATGCCTGGATCACTGCCCAGAAGGATGCGAACGTCCGGGGTATGGATAATCCGCTGTTCTCCGGGGCGGCTGGCATCTGGGATGGCGTGATCATCCATGAGTACGACAAGATCGTCTACAAGACCGGCAACGGCACGGATATGGTCTTCGAAGCTGGGGATGTCATTGCCAATGGCATTACTGTGGGCCGCGGGCTGTTCTGCGGGGCGCAGGCGGGAATCCTTGCCTATGGCCGCAAAATCGGCTGGAAGGAAAAGGTCTTCGAGTATGACAGCCAGTTCGGCGTCGAGGTGTCCAGTATCTATGGGTTCAGCAAAGCAAAATTCAACAGTGAGGATTTCAGCGTCATTACCTGCGATACCCGTGTGGAATTGGATGCGGCGGCCTAACAACGGATGAGAATGGATGAGAGGCCGGGCCGCGTGTCCGGCCTTCTTTTTAATAAGGGCCGATTATGACTGAAAATGACGTCTTAAAAGTGATTATGCAGCGGCTGGGACCGGGCTGGCCGGTCCCGAAGATCACTGATGAACTGGCGGGTGTGCTGCTGGATATTTCCAGCCGGGCGGATTTCCTGACCGCTAAAAGCACCATCCCCACAGTCGATGGGCAGAGTGAATATGACCAGCCGGAAAACCTGAAGAATATCTATGAACTGGCGGTTGAAGGCGGGGCTGTCCTGGATAAGAAGACGTATCGGCAGTACCTGAGCAATTGGGAAGGATCTGACACTCCGACAAAAGAAGAGCCGACTGAATATGCCATGCGGCATAAGAAGCTGTATCTGTGGCCGGTGCCGGATAATGTGTACCAAGTGAAGGCGGATTACTCGATTTATCATCCGGCTGTCTTTACGGACATCCTGTTCGGGCCGGAGTTTTACGAGGCGATTTATGAGGGCGTGCTGGCGGCGCTGATGCGCGGGCAGTTCTGGACAAAGAGCGATTCAGGACAAACAAACCAGAGCTTTTTCAGGACTGTGGATGGCAAAGCCGAGGCGGAAAAACATTCGGATGCCTACGAAGACGAGATAACCAAACTGATTGCAAACCTGGATGTGGAAATGGAAACAGTACTTGTAGAGTATCGGGATATTTAGGAGCCTGCGATGCTGTGTACGGATCTGGATATCCTCAAACAGGAATACGCCATCTTCGGCGGGACAACGGGGCCGTATCCTGCCCAGGTGCTGGCGAAAGGAAACAACGGGCAGGTATCAGGTACGACGTTTCTGTCAACCGGGCAGATGTTTACCTCCAAAGGGATTGCCGCCGGCCATGTGATTTATATCTCTGACGGTGTTGGTAATATCGACGGGGTCTATGAGATCGTCAGTGTGGATTTGGCTACGCA
>JAHDQI010000316.1 GCA_018433925.1 Phycisphaerae bacterium
GGAGGAGCCGTGGGATTCTGGAGTCTCATAAAGCGGGCGTTCTGATCAGGCGGTGCTTGACCGGCTGCGCAGGCAGGTGATCGGGCAGCTTGGGCTACTGCGCGAGCGGCTTCGGATTTCGGAGAACGAGGCGGTTGAGCCGGCGGTGTTTGTGCGGGCGGAGTGGGATTTTCTCGAAGGGCTGGGGGTTCGGGAGGCGCTGGCCGAGCGGGCGGCGGGGGATCCTACCGATCAGCGGTTTGGATGCCGTCAGCTTTGGGATAAACTGGTCGGGCTTTTGAATGAACTCTGTGTGATTTATGCGGGTACGGCTCGTCCGGCGGCCGATTTTCTGCGGCTGATGCAGACGGCCGTAGCGACGCTGACGATCAAGCTGATACCGCCGATGCTGGATCAGGTGCTGGTGGGGGAGATTGAGCGCAGCCGGCATCCGGATATTCAGGCGCTGTTTCTGGCAGGGGTTACGCAAAAACAGTTTCCGGTGCCGCTTCAGTTGGACAGTCTGCTGGGGCGTGATGATCGCCGGGCCCTGGAGCCGCTGGCGCTGGATTTTGCCGAATCGCTTGAAGATCAGCTTCTTCGTCGCCGGTACCTCAGTTATATCGCGCTGACGCGGGCGGGGCGGCGGATTACCCTGACCCGACCCATCGCGGATGACAACGGCAGCGCGATCGGACCGTGGCACGGGCTGGTGCGGCTGTGCGGATTGTTTTCGGATCTGCGTGAGACGTTTCCGTCGGGGGAACCGCAACGCGCGGAGGCCCTGCAAACGGAGCGTGAAGTGGTTGAGTATGTCTGCGGTGTGTGCGGTCGCGACAGCCAGGCGACCGAGCAGGAAAAGCAGATGAGCGCAGCGCTGCTGAAACAAAGCCGTCCGCAGGCGGAAGAGACGGTGCGGCAGGCGCTGGGGTATCGAAATGAGGCCGTGCTGGAGGCGGGTGTTTTGGCGCGGATTTTTTCCGGTCCGCTGAAGACCTCGGTCAGCCGCCTGGAGACGTTTGCGGCCTGTCCGTATCAGTTTTTCGCCTCGTATATTCTGCGGCTGGAAAAGCGGCGTCTGGTGCGGCTGGAGCCGGTTGATTTCGGGTCGTTTTATCACGCGGCGCTGGATGGTCTGTTTCGGGAAATACGCAAACAGCGGCTGGACTGGAGAACGCTGGAGGCCGGGCGGCTTGAGGCGATCTGCCGGCAGGTTATCGAGCAGGTCGTTCAAAGCGATCCGGCTTTGCAGAGTTATCAGCGTCATTCGGCGCATCAGGCGTTTGTGTTGTCGGACGCGTCCGCGCAGGTTTGGCGGCTGGCGGCGGGGCTGCAGGAGATGATCGCGGCCGGTTCGTTTGCACCGCTGGCGACGGAGGTCGATTTCGGCAGGGGGACGCTGCCGGCGCTGGAGCTTCCTTCGGCCGGCGGCCGGCCGGTCAGTTTGCGCGGGATTATTGACCGGATCGACGCGGCGGACGTTGACGGACGGCACACAGCGCTGGTGTTTGATTATAAAAGCACGTCCCGTTCGTTCAGTTGGACGCGGTGGCGGCATGGGCTGAGTGTGCAGATGCCGGCGTACCTGCTGGCGCTGCGGGGCGGGACGATTGAGGGAAAGCAGATCGAGGAGACGGCGGGGGCGTTTTATATTCCGATTTTGAGCCGGCCGAAGACGGTTCAGCCGGGACAAGCGGAGCAAGAGTCGAAGCGGCCGGTTAAGACGCGGGGATTTATGAACGGGGCGTATGCGCAATGGATCGATGGAGGGGCCGCCGGGTGGAGTGAGTATTATAATTTTTATGTGGACAAGGAAGGGTCCGCCTACGGTTGTTTTTCGACCAGCGGGGCGGTGCGGCCGGAGGAGTTTGAGGCCCTGTTGTCGGCGACGAAGGGAATTTTGCAGGGGCTGGCTGAGGGGGTTTTGTCCGGGACGATAGCGATTACGCCGTACCGGCTGAACCGGGTCAGGCCGTGTTCGGGGTGCGCCTACCGGGCGGTGTGCAAGTTTGACTGGGAGATCAATTCGTATCGGCTGATTCCCGCGACGGATAAGAAGGCGGTGCTGGATACGCTGGGGGAGGGGGACTCATGACGGCGTCGATTCGGTGGACAGCAGCGCAGCAGCAGGCGATTGCGGCGACCGGTCGGGATGTGCGGGTCAGCGCCTCGGCGGGAACGGGCAAGACGGCGGTGCTGGCGCATCGGTGTTTGGCGCGGATTTGCGATCCGGATCAGCCGACGGATGTGGATCGGCTGCTGGTGCTGACGTATACGGACGCGGCGGCCGAGGAGATGCGGGGGCGGATTGCGCAGACGCTCCGGGAGGCGCATCGATCGAGCACTTCGGCGCATCTTCGCCGGCAGGGGCTGCTGCTGGACGCGGCGTGGATCAGTACGTTTCACGCGTTCTGCAAGCGGATTTTGACGGAGCATTTTTATTTGCTCGACCTGGACCCGGCCTTTGGGATTGTTGATCCCGATCAGCAGCGGCTATTGCGGGCCGAGTCGCTGCTGGAGACGCTGGAGACGGCATGGGCCGATCCGGCGCTGGCGGCGGGGATGCGGGTGTTGTTTGCGCGGCGGAACGTGCAGCCGTTTGCGAAGGGCAGTTTTACCGGCCGGATTTTTGAGATTTATGAGTTTCTGGAAAGCATTCCGGACGCGGACGCTTTTTTGGAGCGGGTTCGATCGCTTCCGGCTGAGTCGCTGATCGAGGAGCAGCGGGCTGTGATTTTGCGGACGATTCGGACCTGCCGGCAGAAGGCCGATCATACGCAGCTTCTCGATGCGTATTTTACGGGAGGGCAGTGGTTGGGAGGAAAACTGGAGGGGTATTATGATCTGATCGGCGCGTTTGAGAAAGCGGCGTCGAAGGGGGATTTGACAACGCTGGCCGGGGTGATAGAGGGGCTCGCGTTTCCGCGGCTGCCGAATCGGCCCAGGGGTATGGACAAAGAGCGGGCCGAGCAGATCAAGGCGCCGATCCAGGAGGTGAAAAAGGATTTGAAGGGGCTGGCGAACCTGGCGGCGGTCAGTCCGACGGATGCGCTGATTTCGTCGGAGGCGGCAGCCGGGCAGGTGCGAACGCTGGCCGAGCTGGCGGGGCGTTTTAAGCGGACGTATGCGGCCGCCAAGGAGCGGATCAGTTCGCTGGATTTTTCGGACCTGGAGCAGTATTCGCTGCGGCTGCTAAGTGAGCATCCGGAGGTCAGCGATAAACTGAGGCGATGGTTTGAGTACATCTTTGTGGATGAGTTTCAGGATATTAACGCTGTGCAGAAGCGGATTCTGGATGCGGTGCGGCGAGAGGATAACGTATTTGTGGTAGGGGATGTCAAGCAGAGCATTTACGCCTTTCGGCGGAGTCGGCCGGAATTGTTTTTGGAGGCGCTGGCCGAGTCGGCAGAAGACCCGTCGGAGGCGGGGCGGCCGCAGCGGATTGACCTGGGCGAAAACTTCCGCTCGCGAAGGGAGGTGCTGGATTTTGCCAATGCCGTCTTTGGGCGGATTATGACCGAGCAGACCGCTTCGATGGATTATGACGGGCGGGCGGCGCTGCGGTGCGGGCGGCCGGATGCGGTGCAGTCGGATGATCGGCTGCCGGTGGAGGTGGTGATACTCGATGAGGACGAGCCGCAAACGGAGGCGGATCGGGAAGAGGACGCTGCGCCGGCAGAAGAGGGGGCGATGCCAACGGAGGCGGTTTCGGCGCTGCAGCGGCAGGCGGTTTTTGCGGCCCGGCGGATTCAGCGGATGGTCGGGGCTGATGGCGGCACGGCGGAGTTTCAGGTTTATGACAAGCAGTGTGAGGCGTTTCGGGATGTGGCGTATCGGGACATTGTGATTTTGATGCGTTCGGTAGCGCATCGGGCGAATGAATATACGGAGATTCTGCGGCTGGCGGGGATTCCGGTCAGTTCGCAGACGGCATCGGGGTATTTTTCGGCGACGGAGATTGCCGACATGCTGGCTTTGCTGAAGGTGCTGGATAATCCGATTCGGGATGTGGAGCTGGCGGCGGTGCTTCGCAGCGCGATGTTCGGGTTTACGGATACGGAGCTGGCGCTGATTCGGCTGGAAGCCGACCGAGCGGGCCGGAAGGAGGATCCGTTTTATGAGGCGGTGCTTCAGGCGGCTCAGGACGGTCCGGCGGCGCTGCGGGGCAGGGTGCGGGAGGCGCTGGAGACCCTGGCGGGCTGGCGGCAGGAGGTTCGCACGGGCTCGCTGTCGGATGTGCTGGGGAAGATTTTGGATCGGACGGGGTTTTTGGCGTTTGTCTCGGCGCTGCCGAACGGGCGTCAGCGGCGGGCGAATCTGCTGAAGCTGCACGACCGGGCGATTCAGTTTGAGCATTTCAGTGCCGGGCCGCAGAGTACGTCGCTGGCGCGGTTTGTGGAGTTTCTGGAACAGCTTGCCGAGCAGGAACAGGACTGGGCGCCGGCTCAGCCGGACAGCGCCGCGGAAAACGCGGTGCGGATTTTCAGCGTGCATCGGAGCAAGGGGCTGGAGTTTCCGGTGGTGATTCTGGCGGAGCTGAATACGCGGTTTAATCTGCGTGATCTGAGCGGGCCGTGTCTGGTCGATGAGGATGCGATGGGGCTTGCGGTGATCGAGCCGGGGCGGGATGTGCAGATTCCGACGCTGGTCCATCAGGTGATCTCGGAGCGCAGGCGAAAAATCATGCTTGAAGAAGAGCTGCGGATTTTGTATGTGGCATTGACGCGGGCGCGGGAGAAACTGATTCTGACGGCCGGGCGCAGGGAGTCGCACTGCCGTCGTATTTTGGAGGATTGTGCCGCGTCGGGCGAGGGGCCTGCGGCGGCGTGGAAACTGCAGCAGGTGTGCTGTCCGATGGACTGGATTTTGTATGGGCTGGGCCATCGGCCCGCAATGCGGGCGGCGTACCTGGATGAGGCGGCCGCGGGGGAGCCGTCGTTTTTTACCGTTCAGCGGGTTGGGGCCGAGGCGCTTCGGGAGGCCACCGAATTTATCGAGCAAAGCCGGCAGGCCCATCTGAAGGCCGACCTGCCCAAGCCGGAAAAGACCCTCGATTCGCAAACCAAAAAGCAGATCGACGCCTGCCGCAACCGCCTGGAGTGGACATATCCGTTTGCTGAAGCGACGGGGCTGCCGGCCAAACTGTCGGTCAGTGAACTGACGCACCGGACGGACGAGTTTGCGCCGGCGATTGGCGGTGATTCGCTGCGGCGGGCGCCGGAGGTGCTGATCGATCAGGAGAAAAGCGGTCCCGGGGCCGCTCAAGTGGGAACCGCGACGCACCTGGTTTTGGCGCGGCTGGATCTGAACCAGAAACCGGATCGGCAATCCGTTCACAAGATGATTGAGACGCTTTGCGGGGAAGGATTGATTTCGGCCGCGTCGGCCGAGCGGATCGAGATCGAGTCGATTTTGGGATTTTTTGAAAGTGATTTGGGAAATTCGGTTTTCCGACATGCCGAGAAAGTGCTTCGGGAATGGCCGTTTACGCTGGGGATTTCGGCCAGGGAGGCGGGACTGGGCAAGACCGATGAGAAGATCATCGTGCAGGGGATTGTGGATTTGATACTCCCAACGGATAACGGGTTGATTCTGGTGGATTTCAAGACCGACCGGATTTCATCTGACCAGATTACCGAACGGGCCGGGCGATATGCGGGGCAGATCCGCTATTATGCCCTGGCCGCCGAACGAATCCTCGGCCAGCCGATTTCGGAAGCGTATTTATACTTTTTGCATGCTTCACAAAGTCATTCCATGATTTTGTAAAGACAAAATGCTGTAATCACGGGCAGGTTCCCCAGACCGGCCGCCATTCAGGCAGTTCCCAACTGTCAGCGCCGTCATCGAAATAGGATGGCTCGGAAGTAATATTTGTAACGCACCATCCGGATAAATCCTGATTAAACGAGGACGCACCTTCGAACATTCCGCTCATGTCGGTAACGCTGGAGGTGTCCCAGCCGCCGATATCCTGGTTGAACGAGGACGCCCAGCAGAACATGCCGACCATGTTTGTGACGCCGGAGGTATCCCAGGCGCCGATGTCCTGGTTGAACGCCGACGCATAGTAGAACATGCCGACCATATCGGTAACGCCGGAGGTATTCCAGCTGCCGATGTCCTGGTTAAATGATAAAGCATCATAGAACATTCCGTACATATCGTTGACGCTGGAGGTGTTCCAGCCGCCGATGTCCTGGTTGAACGCCGACGCATATGCGAACATCGCATGCATGTTGGTTACGGCGGAAGTATCCCAGGCGCCGATGTCCTGGTTAAATGATAAAGCATCATAGAACATTCCGTACATATCGGTGACGCTGGAGGTGTTCCAGCCGCCGATGTTTCCGTTAAAGGCCGACGCACCGTAGAACATCCCTCCCATATCGGTGACGCTGGATGTATCCCAGCCGCCGATGTCCTGATTAAACGCCGACGCATAGCCGAACATCGCATGCATGTTGGTTACGGCGGATGTGTTCCAGCCGCTGATATCCTGATTGAACGCTGACGCACCTCGGAACATAAAGTCCATGTCGATGACGTTGGCAGTATCCCAGCCGCCAATGTCCTGGTTGAATGATGAAGCATCATAGAACATCGCAAACATATCGGTGACACTGGAGGTATCCCAGCCGCCGATGTTTCCGTTAAAGGCTGACGCTTCACCAAACATCCAGTCCATGTCAATGACATTGGCGGCGTTCCAGCCGCCAATATTCTGGTTGAACGATGACGCACCATAGAACATCCCTCTCATGTTGGTGACGCTGGATGTATCCCAGCCGCCAATGTCTTGATTAAACGATGACGCATGGTTGAACATAGATTCCATGGAGGTAATGTTTGAGGTATCCCAGCTGCCAATGTCCCGGTTGAATGACGACGCATCAACAAACATCTCCCTTGTGAAGGTAACGTTAGAGGTGTCCCAACGGCCGATGTCCTGGTTGAACGCCAGTGCAGATTGGAACATCCCTCCCATGTCAGTAACGCTGGAGGTGTCCCAATTACCGATATCCTGGTTGAACAATACCGCATGAGCGAACATAGAGGCCATATCGGTAACGCTGGAGGTGTCCCAGCCGCCGATGTCCCGGTTAAACGAAGACGCACCACTGAACATCCCTCCCATGTCGGTGACGCTGGAGGTATCCCAACCGCTGATGTTTCCGTTAAAGGCCGACGCACCGTAGAACATATAGCCCATTTCGATGACGCCGGAAGTATCCCAGCCGCCAATATCCTGGTTGAACGAGTATGTGTCGCTGAACATCCAGCTCATGTCTGTCACGGCTTCAATCCCGTTTGAGGTGGTCGGTACAGAAACTAGATTTGAACAGTTGCTGAACGCCTGGAGCAAGCTGGTAAAGCCCAGGCGTCCCCAGTCATCAACACTTCTCAGTTTGGCTCGCTCTGAAATCGCGCCGCCGTTGGAAAAGCGATCGTATGCCGTCGCGATGCCTGTAACC
>JAHDQI010000339.1 GCA_018433925.1 Phycisphaerae bacterium
ATGGTAAAAAAGTTCCATGCGTTGCCGTCACTGATCACGGCATCCATAATCATGACCTTCGAGCCGGCCGCCTGCACGTTGGATAATTTTCGTATCCAGTTGGCCTTCTCCCCGCTGATCAGCCGCTCCTGCAGGACGGAATTTCCGGATGCATCGAATTTATCAAACGTATAGATCATGGGCAGGACCCGGTAATAGGTTTTTAGCTGAAGGGGGGTCAGCGGCTTCTCATTCCGCAGGGGGACTAATTGACTGTAGTTTTCGCCCAGGTTCTGGACCTCCAGCCATCGATACTGCCAGAACCGGGCGTCTTCGGCCTTTTTCATCTTATTGGCCGGACAGAAAAAGGTTTTGTTGTCGTCAAAGCCGGCATAGTGAGACATCTGGTTGGTGCTCTGGAAGCTGACGTCCCAAAGCCAGCTTCCGCTTTCGGAGCGGGGAACGCTTGAATCGTTGTCATTCGAATACAGTATGGCGCCCAGACTCTGCTGGCGAAGATCGTTGACACACAGCACTTTTTGCGCATAGGTTTTGGCCCGGCTGAGGGCCGGCATCACGACGCTCAGCAGCAGCGCAATAATCGCGATGACCACCAACAGTTCAATGAGCGTAAATCCTTTTTGTTTATTCATGGCAACCTCCAAAAAACAAAATCCGGGTCTGTTTTTCCCCATGGCTCCTCTATTCCTGTTCAATCACTACCGCCAGGCCGGCATCGATATACTGCCCGCCGCCTGTCTGGTGACAGTGGATCGCAATGTGATTGGTTCCTTTTTTAAGGGATTTACGAGCGGTATCGCTGAGGGGAAAGGTCTGATAGTCCGTGGTATAGCCGGACAGGTCGGCCGCCCATACCCCGTTGATGTAAATCCGGGCCTCTTCATCATGATGAACATGCCATTGAAGATTTTCGGGGATTTGGCTGAGTTCAAAGGTTCTGCGGATCCAGATGTCGGAGGTATTCCATCGCGTTCTGACGGCCGTGCCGGGGGTCTGCGGGGTTCCGAATCCCGCCGGTCCGTTTTTCCATCCGGCCGCGGCCGGGTCAAAATCCGGCCTGAACCAGTTCTTTCCGGGTGTCCGGAATGTATAAAACCATTGATGGGCCTGTTCCCTTGATACGGGAAGAACCTCAATGACTTTCGGCGGTTTGGGCAGCGGTGCCCAGGTTCCGGATACGGCCTCGGCCCGGCTGACCCAGCGATTCCAGACCCGGCGGTTGTCGAGCAGCCGGATGAAAACGCCGCCGACGACGGGGCGTGCCTGAAATCCGCGGTGCCTGGCATTGTGGGTCCAGTACCAGTCCGTCATCGGGACACGATCCGGCGTTTCGTTGAGGAACCGGACAATCGGGGCCACCAGCGATTCAAAATCGCTTTGCTGTCCGGTAATGGAAGCGGTCCATACAATCCAGTCCAGTTTGGTGTATTCGCTTCGATTATCCAGGGGCAGGCCATAAGCGTTCTGGACTTTTTGGTAATGCGCCATTTCCTTCTTTGCAACCGACTCGGGAAACAGATTCAATCCGAGAATCCGGTCCCATACGAGGTTGTATTTCTGGCTCCAGGTTCCGGGTTTGTCAAAGGCCAGACGGTAGTGGTCGCCATCGTCGGCCATTCGCATCCACTCCGTGACGTACTGCTCGGCCGTCGTGCGATAGAGGGAGGCGGTTTCTTTCTCTCCCATCTGATCGGCGAGTTTGGCATAGGCCCCGAGGGCGACAATGGCCTTGACCGACAGGTTCACATTGTGGGCCAGGTGGCCGGCAAAGTCATCGGTACACAACTGATTTTCCGGATCCAGCCCTTTGCTCCTGAGGTAGTCGGCCCAGACGCTCAGGATATCCCAGTATTCTCTGGCAAAGGCGATATTTTGTTCGGCCTCGACCACCGCCGCCACCAGCAAAATCATGTTGCCGCTTTCTTCGACGGGCATCTGATTTTCCTCGCTTCGTTCTCCGCCGCCGTAGACCTGTCCGAGGGCATGGGGATAGGTCCCGATGTCATGCGGGGCAAAAGGGAATTTCCACCGCTCGCTGCGTCCATACTCCAGAATCGGCACAAACGAGGCCTTTGCCAGGGTCGGATTGAGCAGCAGGACCTGCGGAGCGAACGGGTAGAACACGTCCACCGTTCCCATGCAGCCGTTGCTGAAATTTTCCTTACTGAACATCAGGGGCATGCCGTTTTTGTCGGCCACGATCTTATTGGCGCCCAGCGCCTGGCGATAGGCCAGAGAAGCGATTTTACCATAGTTATGTCCGCCGGCTTCGTTCAGATCCTCCAAGAGCAGGCGGTCAAACTGCTGGCAGGCCGCGGCGTTTTTTTCGGAATCGGCAACCGCCTCCCGGAGAATCTGATCGATCTGCCTGCCGTCTTTTTTCCAGTACGCGGAAAGCGGCCTGCCGAAATAGAGGATGGACTGGATATCGTCATACGCCAAAATCATCTGACAGGTTTTGGCCGAAGAGGATACCGGACCCAGATCAAACTGCATCGCCAGCACAGGGGCGCTGTCGCGGACGGCACGCGGCCTCTGTGAATCCAGCCGGGCCGGGATGCCTGCCCCGGATGCAAATCCTTTTCTGCAGGCCTCGGCCGAGGCAATGCCGGATCGGGACTTTTCTTTTTGGGATGCCGCCAGATACAAATAGCCCCAGTCAATGCGCACATCATCGCCTTTGCGGCCCAGCACGTTTTGCTGCTGCGATCCGGCCTTCAGGACGTCCAGTCCTTCGATGGTTTCCCGGGACCATACCACGGCCTGGTCGGGATCATTGACGACGATCTCCATGCCGGCATCCACATAGATCGAGACCTCATGAGGTTTTCCATCCGTGGAGACACAGGACCAGGTCAGGTAGACCACCGGACGGCTCATCAGGTCAATATCCTCCGGCAGGGCCGGCTGCAGAAAGATCATCTCGATTCCGACGCCCTCGCCTTCAAAATGATAAATGGTCCGGGTGGGCAACACCTCCAGGGACGTTTGCTTCATGGCGGGCCACTCCTCGGGCTGTTTTCCCATAAGCCGGTATGTTTTTCCGTCAATCCGAACCAGCGAGGTCAGCGGATGCGGCCTTCCCGTCCAGTGGCGGGTTGCGTCGCTGTTCAAGGTATCCGCAAAAGACCAGATGCTGAAATAAGGATCGCAGACGACCAGCGGCACGGCCGGAGGTCGCAGCGGTCTTTTCGCCTCGGATGCGGCGTCCGCTGCGGACGCCAGGAAAGCGGCCGCCGGCAGCAGAACCGCCATTGCCATTTGTTTGAGAACATGCCTGGTTGACCTCATTGTTCCTTTTTTTCCGGGTACATCCGTTCGCATTTGTCTCTCCCTGCTTTTACTTCCGTTTCCATTCCTTTTGATGCTTTGCGGAATTGCAAAAAACTGACGGCTTCATTCGGCATTTTATAAAGAGGGGGGCAGAATCGTATTCAGGCATTCTTCCTGACCCGGCTGAGTGCAGGTCATCCAGTCGGCCGCAAAGATCGCCAGATCTTCCAGATCGACGCGACAGTTTTTGTCCAGGTCTGCCGGAGCATATCCCCACTGTCCGCAGCGATCCTCGGAATCATGAATGGTTTCGAGACTAAGACCGACGTCGATATATTGGCCGCCCTCTGTCTGGCTGCAGTGCACGGCAAGCACATTGGAGGCATTCATGATTAATGCGGCTTTGGCGTCGCTGCTGACCGGCAGGGGCACATAAAGGGTTGTGTAACCTGTTGAGGAAAGAGCCGGCTGGCCGTTGATATACACATCGGCCGCCTCGTCATGGTGAATCCTCCAAACGAGTTTCTCCAGGTCTTCGGAAGTCAGCGCGCCGGGGTTAAACGTTCTGCGAAGCCAGATATCCGATGTCTCCCAGGGAGTCCCGATGATTGCGCCGGGGGTTCCGTCGGTTCCGAAGCCGCCGGGTCCCTGGTTCCACGAGGTATCGTCAAAGGAGGGGCTGTACCAGTTTGAGGCCGGAGGGGTCGTGGTGTACCGCCAGGCCTGAGGGGTCTGCTCGGAAGTGGGGACCACCTCTTCATAGGATCGGGCGTAGAGTGAGTTGGACAGAGAAATCCGGCCGGCATCGGCTTTGATGACTTCGCGGTCGTAGGTGATCAGCCCGTTGATTTCGATTTCCACGTCGGTGATTTGGGTATAGACGGCGGCGCTGAGGCCCTGGTCGGTTTTAAAAGCACTGATCTGCTGGGCGTAGGAATCGTATACGGCGGCCAGTTCCTCCCCCGAATTGACCATCGTATATCCCCATGAATTTTCATCCCACATGTGATCGGTCACGCGCATCCCGATGCCGCCGTATTCGCCGCAGGCCCGGGTCTGGGTGGAGCTGACAGGACAGGCCGGCGGCGGATAGCTGTGGATATCCAGGACATCGCCGGCGCCATAGTGTGAGCCGCCGCTGGCCTGGTTGACAAGCCGGTCGGGGTCCGTATTTTTCACCAGTTGGCAAAGCTGTTCGGTATTGTGCTGCCCCTGGCTTTCATTAAAAATCACCCACATGACAATGGACGGATGATTCCAGTGGGTTTGTACCATCCGAAGCAATTCCGTTCTGAACTGCACGGGATCGATCGGCTGCGGATTGCCGGTGTAGGAATTCATACTCGGCATATCCTGCCAGACCATCAATCCGAGTTTATCGCACCAGTAATACCAGCGGGCCGGCTCGACTTTGATATGCTTGCGGGTCATGTTGAATCCCATGGCAATCGTCTGCTCAATATCAAATTTGAGCGCTTTCTCGGTCGGGGCGGTATAGATTCCATCCGGCCAAAAGCCCTGGTCCAGCGGCCCCATCTGAAATACGAACTCATTGTTCAGGAGCATCTTGAGGACGCCGTCGACGGTTCCGATGGAAATCTTCCGCATACCGAAATAGCTGTCAACCTGATCGATTACGGTATCGCCCTGTTTTAAGAGGATTGTTAAGTCATACAGGAAAGGGGTTTTTGGGGACCACCGTTTGGGATTGTGCATCATCAGGTGCAGTTCCTGCCCCGCGGGGCCGCTGACCGTTCCGACGAGATCGCCCTGATCGTAGGCGGCGGCCTGAATGGTCAGGTTCGCGGCGGGCTGGGAAACCCATCCGGTGACCTTCAGGCGATTGCGGTCAATGTCCGGGACCAGTTTGATTTCCTGAATGGATACCGGGGGGACCGGTTCCAGCCAGACCGTCTGCCAGATTCCGGTGCAGGGAGTATACATAATGCCGCCGGGGTAGAGAGTCTGCTTGCCGCGGACGATGCCGGCCGCATCCGTCGGATCATAAACGCGAACGATCAGTTCCTGGGGGCCGGAAGGATTCAGATAGGGGGTAATATCCAAAGAAAAAGGATCATAGCCGCCTTTGTGAATCCCCGCGCTGATTCCGTTTACATACACTTCGGACTCCCAGTCGACGGCGCCGAAATGAAGAAGGATTTGCTGTCCTTCCCACGGCGAGGGAATTTCAAAGAACCGCCGGTACCAAAGCCGTTCGGAATGCTGCATCACGCCGGAGATTGCTGATTCCACCGGGAACGGCACGAGGATTTCGCCTGAGAGGGTCTGTCCGGCGGGCACCGGATCGCCTGCGCTGCCCGGCTGAAACTGCCAGATTCCGTTCAAATTCATCCAGTCGGCGCGCACCATCTGGGGCCGCGGATAATCCGGCAGCGTTTGGTTGGGATCGACCTGAGAGGCCCAGCGAGTCATCAGCGGTGCCTGCTGCAGGGTCCACCCCCAGGCATGACCGGCCTGAAAGAGCACGCAAAAACCGAGCAGAAAAATCCTCGAGTAAATCGTTTTTATCATGGTTCCTGTCCTTTGATCTGGAGGGTTGTCATGGATTGTTTTATTCATGGCGTTTCAGTCCGCAAAGTTTGTACTGTTTGCCTCGTCCGGATCTGAACTGGCCAGCCACCCTTCTGTAAACTTGACCAGGTCTGACAGATCGACGAGGCAGTCGATATTGAAATCGCCGCGAGCATAGCCCCATGCCCCGCATTCATTGTCCGCGACCAGAACAAGGACCGGTTCAACGTCCAGTCCGTCATAGTCTTGATCCTGGGGGCTGAAAACCGTGATCGAAAGCGGGACCGGATGTTCGGCGTTTTCGAGGTCTTCATCATCAACCGCCGTGACATGAATCGGCTGCGGGAGATTCCAGGTGCCGGTTGTGAATGTCAACGTTGTCCGGTCGAGCGTGACCTGTCCCCGGCCATTTTGCTCCTGAATTGTCAGGACCACCTCTCCGGCCGGCGGATTTTGCAGGGAAAAGAAGACATCCACGCCGGTGGGTCCCTCTTCCGAAACCGCCGGAGAGGGGGGGCTGCTTACAAGTCCGGCATAGCGCGCCTGGTAGAAAAGAAACTCGGTTGGATCCAGGGCGGCGCTGCTGATTCGCACTTCATCCATCAGACCGTAAAAGCGATCCGTGTGCTCTCCTTCGTACAAACCGCGTCCGACGGACCATCCTCCGCCATGCCAGTCATTTCCCGCGGAGGAATCGGCGACCAGGCGCCTGTCCGGGCTGCCTGAGGCGGAAAGGTCGGTTTCGGCCACCAATTGATAGCCCAGACCCGCGTCCACCTCGTCCAGGTAAAGCCGCAGCCGGTCGCCGTCGCAAACCGCCGCCATGTGATACCAGTGTCCGGTTCCCTCATACTGAATTACGCCGGGATCGGAGACCGCTGTATGCCAGTAGCCGGAGACATCGGCAAACTTGATCGCCACGCTGTCATCGGGCTGAATCTGAAAATACAAGGCCGCCAGATCTCCGTTGGAGGAGGCCACATTAATGCCGTCGCGGCCCACGATGGTTCGATGTCCGCCGCTTTCGGGTTTCAAGGACGCCTCGATGGTAAAGACCGCCGGGGTCCATGTCTCGATATCCGTCCCGACGAAGACGGCCTCGGCCGAAGAGGTAAACAGACCCGGTAAGCCGTCTGCGTTTTGCAGACTGAAATGGTTGTCGGCCCCGGACTGGGGCACGGCCGGGGAGGCCACCTCGCTGCGGTAATAAAAGGCGCCCAGAGACTCTGACCAGGCGGACAAATCATTGCCGCTGCCGGAACTGTCCGCCGTTCCGGGATAAAAGGCGCCGTTGCCCGCTCCGCCGTGAGGGACCGTCGAATCCGCGGGTCCTTCCTCAAACCGCCAATAGGCCAGGGTTGGGGATTCCATGCTTTTGCTGAACAGAAAATCCGACGGGGCCAGGGCAACCCGGCTGATTCGAACTTCATCGATATAACCCCAGGCACGGTCTGTATGGTCGCCGTTGTACAGGCCCCGTCCCACTGACCAGTTTCCCGCGTCCCAGTCGCCGCCGTCGCCTGCCCCGGCCGACAGGGCTGTATTCGTGCTGCCGGGATTGTCATTGATCAGGTCATTTTGGGCAATCAGCACATATCCATCCTCCGGATGATCGTGATTGTACAGATACAGCTTCAGCCAGAGGCCGTCACTGACCGCCGCGATGCTGTACCACGGAATTCCGTCGCCCTCCGGATTGGTCGCAAAATCAAACGACTGGAAAATATTATTGGCGGAGATCGCGTCATGCCAATATCCAGCGACATCGCAGAATTTGACCGCAAGCCCGTTGTTTGGGATGGCCTGAAGATAAAACGCCGCCAGTTCGGGATTGGTGTCATCCCCGTTTATGGCCGTTCCGTAGGAATCACGGCCGATAATCGTCCGATACCCGCCGTTTTCCAGCTTGCAGGTCACTTCCACAGTGAACGCCAAAGGAGTCATCGTGCTGATAAAAGAGCCCGTTTGAGTAAACATCCCCGGAACGCCGCCGGCATTTTTGACGCTCAGGGTATTGGCTGCGCCCGTCCGCGGAATGGTTGAACCGGCCACCGCATCCTGATAGCGATACCCGGCAAAGTCTGCACTTGTCCAGGCGGATAAGTGATTTCCATTGCCGGAGACATCCATCACGTCGGGGCTGAAAACCCCATTGTCCGCCGGGTGAACGATATTGGTGCCTGGCGTGCCGTCTTCAAATCGCCACCAGGCGACTACCCCTGCGTGTTCTTCTGTAACCGGCCCCGGCCGCGGAACCCCGCGGGTGGCCATTCCTCGCAGAATGCCGTTATCGTCAAATCGCATCGGATCCAGACAGAGAAAGCGATTCCAGTCCACCTCGGGTCCTGTTTTCTGGTGATAGATATGCCACAGATTGCCGGCCGCGTCGGGGACCACGGCTCCGTGGCCGGGTCCGTACACACCGCCTCCCCGGTGAACAATCGGGTTTCCGGCGTATTTTGTAAACGGGCCGAGGGGGCTGGACGCCGTTGCATAACCGACGGCATAATACTGCGAATCCGCTCCGCTTCCCGAATACAGGAGATAGTACACGCCGTCCTGTTTGAGCATCCAGGGGCCTTCGTTGACGCTGCCCCACTGCATTTCCCAGGACTGGCTGGGCTGCAAGATCCCCTGGCGGGTTCCTTTCAGTTGAGTCGGGCTGTCCATCTCCTGAACATAGATGTGGCCGATGTCGGTAAAATACAGGTACAATTTTCCATCCTCATCCTCGAACAAATGAGCATCAATGAAGCCGTTCAGCAAGATTCCCTGATCCGTAAACGGTCCTTCCGGACGGTTTGCCGTCGCTACGCCGATTTTGAAATCGGCGGTATAATATAAATAAAAGAGTCCCCCTGCTTCATGGAAAAAAACATCCGGCGCCCAGACATTGATCCCCCCGGGCCGGAATATTTCAGGTCCCTTTGCCCAGTGGACCAGGTCGTATGATGTATAGACATGATAACTCGTATTATCCCCCGTCGGATACAGATAGTAAATCCCCTCATGGAAGAGCACCGCCGGATCGGCCGGACCGATTTCCGAAATGACGGGATTGGTATACGTATCAGCCGCCTGAATAACGGCTCCCATACACAGCACCGCCGTGCAGAGAACCATCGGAGAAACGATTGTGCAGTACAGATTCTTATTCATTGGATTCCTCAATAATCGGAGACAGTGGAATCACTATCCCCCCGGATTCACAGAATCGGTTTGTAACGCTCGGCAACGACATGGCTGCAGAACTTTTCTTTTTGAAATCTCACTTGTCAAAAACAGACCCCTGTCATCAGTTTACAAGACAGTAGATGGAGGAACCGCTGTCCTCCATCTACTGTTCATCCAAACTCAAACCGCCTTATACGAGTGTCGTGTTAGAAACAATCAGGATACAACCCGCAATCCAGCCATGCCCCGGCGGTTTCCGCGAAATCTTCGAGGTTTACGATGCAGTCTCCGTTGAGATCATACCTGGCATCCGGTCTTGCGGATTCCACGCAAACCGATTCTCCGGTCACCGCATTGTAGTTCATGGCCACCTGCAGATCCGTCAAGGGATAATTATAGAGCTTGACCTCATCGACCTGGCAGGCCAGGAAGTGCATATTCGTCTGAAGCGAACCGATCCGAAGGACCGGCGGTTCATCCTTGGTTCCCAGCGAGGCCGTGCCCGATGCTTCGAGGGCTCCGTCCACATAGACCCGGATCTGGCCGGTACCATGATCGCGTGTGGCCACGCAATAGTGCCACTGGCCGTCGTTGATCGCGGTTGTGGAGTTGATCGTCACCTGTGTACTGTCGGCGTTGCCCACACCAAAGGAAAAACCGCTGCCGCGCAAGGTGGCCCCAAAGTCATTGTGTTCAAAGCCGGCCACTTCTCCATCGACCAACCCGTCCCCGTCGAACCAGCCGTTTCCGAATCCGGCCGTTTCGGTGGTCTTGATCCATAATTCAATGGTCATGCTGTTCTGGATGGTTCGGGGAATCTCGACGGCTTCCTCGACGCCGTTGAGAGAGATCGCCTGATTGATCTTGCCGCTGACATAGGCAAACGGGAAATTCGGATCGGCTTTGACGGCTGTTCCGTCGTAGTCGTTTTCCGAATCCGTAATGTCGTCTTCAAAGGCATACCAGGCCATCAACCGCTTGATCTCAAGAAAAGCGACCTCCGAAATCACCTCGATTGGGCTGTCGTTGGTGACGACGCAATAATAGAATCCTTCCACAAGATTGGCCCCGCTTAGAGTCAGGGTCGCGCTGTCAGTGCCCACCGCCGTATCGTCTTCCGGGGTGTCATTGGCTTTGTCTGTTGAATGATACCAGGCATAGTGTTCGGGGCTGATGCTGGAGACGGTTACATTGAATACCGCCGTTCCGCCCGCCTCCGCCAGGACGCCATCGGGATCGTCGGTTATCACCGGGATGGAGGCCAGTGTATCAAAGGACCAGTAGGGGCCAATAATATTATTCGGATCCACCTCGTCGACCGTACTTACATTTACGGTAAAGCTTTGTTCATACCCTTCCATGAGTGCGACAACCGACCACTGGTAGGTCTTATCAAATCCCAGATCGATCGCAAAAGAAGAGGCCGGATCGGTTGTGCCGGGATCCCCGGTTTCGCCCTGATAGTATAAATTCGGATCCGTATCGCTCCCGCTGGTTATAAAAATACACTGGTTGATAATGTCCGGATGGACTGCGTTGCCGGTGACGGCTCCATTGGGATCGCCGACCGCGTTCCAGTTCAGTACCACATCCACATCCCCATGAACCATATCCGCTGTCTGGTCCGCTACAGGATCGTAGGGAAGAGGCCCCATGAGCAATTCCGTCACCGTCAGGGCGCTGTCTGAAATTCGCACTTCATCGATAAAGCCCCAGGCACGGTCGCCATGTTCGCCGTTGTACAAGCCCCGGCCTACCGACCAGTTGCCGGCGTCCCAGTCCCCGCCGTCGCCGGCCCCGGCCGTCAGGGCCGTATTCGTGCTGCCGGGATTGTCATTGATCAGGTCGTTTTGGGCAATGAGTACATATCCATCCTGCGGACGATCGTGATTGTACAGATACAACTTCAGCCAGAGGCCGTCACTGACCGCCGCCGCGCTGTACCACGGAACCCCGACCCCGTCATTGTTGCTCGGAAAATCAAAGGACTGGAAGATATTCGTAGCGGAGATCGCATCATGCCAATATCCGTCTACGTCACAGTACTTGACTGCAAGCCCGTTGTTTGGAATGGCCTGAAGATAAAACGCCGCCAGTTCCGGATTGATATCGTCTCCGGCTGTCACCGTTCCGTAGGAATCGCGGCCGATAATGGTCCGATACCCGCCGTTTTCTATTTTGAAGGTTACTTCCACGGTGAAGGCGGCCGGGACCATGGTACTGATCGCAGATCCCGTTTGAGTAAACATTCCCGGAACGCCGCCGGCGTTTTTGACGCTCAGGGTATTGGCGGCGCCCGTCAGCGGAACTTTTGAATACGCCACAATGTCGCGGTAGCGATAGCCCGCAAAGTCCTCACTCGTCCAGGCGGACAAATGATTCCCGTTTCCGGAAACATCCGTCACATCAGGACTGAAGACTCCATTGGCGGCCGAGTGAACAATATTGGTCCCTGCCGGGCCAAGCTCAAAACGCCAGTACGCAACCGTCCCCGCCATCGCAGGCGCCGTAAGAACAGCCGCGATAAGCATACCTAAGAACACCTTCTTTTTCATCTTCTGTCTCCTTATCAGTCACTATGATCAGAGAATATCAGGAGACGGGAAACCGTTCCCGCCTCCTGGTTTTCCTGTATTCTGTTGTTTACTTTCGGTTGCGAATCGCCAGCAGTGAACCCAATCCGAGAAGCAGCATCGTGGCCGGTTCCGGAACGATCATCAGAAACTCACCTTCGCTTAAGGCCGCATCGGAAATCCGTACTTCATCAATAAAACCGTAAGCTCGGTCGCCATGTCCGCCGTTATACAGCCCCCGGCCGACTGACCAGTTTCCCGCGTCCCAATCCCCGCCGTCGCCGGCCCCTGCCGTCAGGGCGGTATCGGGGCTGCCGCTGAGGGTCATATCGGTCTGCGCAATCAGGTTCCAGATGCCGCCATCGGTCACATTTCGCAGATACAGCGACAGGATAGAACCATCGCTGACGGCGGCCATGCTGTACCATGGCGTCCCAATCGCATCCGGATTGGATGGAAAGTCGAAGGATGTGAATGCCCCTGTCTCGGAGACCGCCTCGTGCCAGTATCCCGAAACATCGCAGAACTTGATGGCCAGGGCATTGTCCGGGACGGCCTGGAAATACAGCGCAGCGAGCTCCAGGTTGCCCGTTGTAACGGACCCGATGGAATCACGGCCGACGATCGTTCGATGTCCGCCGTTTTCCAGTTTGAAAGTCGCTTCGATCGTAAACGCCGAAGGGGTCATCGTCTGGATACCGGCTCCCGTCTCGGTGAACATGCCCGGATACCCGCCGGTGTTCTTGACGCTGAACTGGTTGGCAGATCCGCTTACCGTGGGTCCGGCCACGTCTGTCTTGTAGGCGTAGCCCGCCCATCCTTCTGCCCAGACCGACAGCCCATATCCGTTGCCGGAACTGTCGGCGGCGCCTTCATAATAGGCGCCGTCGGGAAGTCCGCCATGGGCTACCGGAGCATCCGCGGGGCCCTCTTCAAATCGCCAGTACGCGACCGTGTTCGCCTGGACACTCATTCCCAACACACTCAATACAGCCATCGCAATCAATACATTTTTCATCGTGCCGTCCTCCAAATAAAGTATTCTTCCATTTACTTTTCAATTCCTTCCAAAAACAGGGCCGCCAAAGTCACACTTCACACACAGTTTGTGTCAGAGTCTTTTGCCTCTTTCAGTTGGTTTGTTCTTCATTTGGTATCGCTTGTCATGGTAAGTTCCAGCCGCGGATCGGCAAACAACGCCCAGTCTGAATCCGTGGCTCGTTTTGTCTCCTCCGGATAATCCACATCGCCTCCATCCGTTGTAACGAGGGTCAAAAAGCGGTTTGTTTTTTCAAGTGCAATCTCGATCGGATACGGCTTTCCTTTTTCCGTAATCCCTTTTTGATGAAATCGTACTTTCCCGTCAACCAGCACCCAGACATCCACATGTCCTTCCCGGGACGCAGAGGGAGACAGGCCCGCTACTGCCATAAAACGGCTCAATTCGGCCTCCGCGAAATCGGCCCGGATCGCATCCAAATCAAAGGTGAGTCCAAGATTCGCATGCATAAAAATATTGGGGCAGACCGTCGAGTCGGTCTTTTGGTTTTTGGCGGCGTCATCGATCCACAGGTGAGGATGATTTTCGGTTCGACTGTGTATGATTTCCATATAATAAATATTGTTGGTGGGAGGGCACTCGGCAAACACATGTCCGCTGGAGCTGACCCGTACCGGCCGGCCCTGGCCGTTGGGAACAAAAATTCCATCAATATAACGGCTTTCGGAAACAGGAACATATTGCCCGCTTCCCGAACGGTCTGCTTCGAAGGTCTCCCCGATGGTTCCGGTGATCGGATCGATTCCCTTGCCCCTCTGTCCGCTTCCATAGCCGTCGCCGCCTCCGACAAGATCCGCCAGATCAATCAGGATGGGGCCTCTCCAAACCCTGCCGACCCTCGAATTGATCGCCCGGGTAAACAACTGATCATCGCAGGCAACATCTTTCAGTCTGCCTGTACGGCCTTCAAATATTTTTGCGGAGTCCGCGGGAACTTCTATGTTGATGGTGTTTCCGCTTTGGCTGGCAAAAAAGTTGGTTTTGCCCTTAATCACATGCAGTTCGGTATTCCCGTAGGAATCCTGCTGGACCCCAAATTCCGTACCCAGGTCAATAATTTTTGAATTTTGCGTATTGACCTGAAAACCGATTCCCTCCGGAGGAACGATCGCATAGAGGCGGCCGTAGTTGAGCCGGATCTGATCTTCGGTCAGAAACTGAATCTCGCAGGGCGCTTCGAGGGTAAGTCGGACATTATTATCAAACAGGAAGGAAGCGTATCCCTCCCTCAGAAGCAATGGAGAGGATTTGGTCTGGAACCTGGCTCCGTTCTTAAAATCCTGCTGGTCAGCCCACCTGGCATCGATCCGGTCCACCAGCGTGGCCACTTCGATTCCCCGGCCGATTTGTGCAAGATAGGCGTAAGCAAGGATTAAAAACAACGCGGCCGCGGAAGCGATCAGCGAATACACTGAAAGCCGGCTGACTGGGGGCGGCGTTTTCTGGGGTGGAATCTGACAGGGCTCTTGGTCTTCCTCTTTTTCTTTGGGCTTCCTGACTTCTACCGCGACGGCCGTCTTTTCGTTTTCTGCCAAAGCGGCCCACAGTTCCATGTTCTGGGAATCCTCGGAGGAATCTTTTTTCTGGAATGTTTTGACCCGGGATTCCTCGAATAATTTAAGGGCGGTATAATTTTTGATGAATTTCCAGTAGGCCTCAGGGGCTTCCGGATCCTGAAGCCACTGCTCGAGGATAGAAAGATCCGCGTCGCTTATATCGCCTTCGATTAAACGCAGGAGCAGTTCGTGTATCTTTACTGAATCCGGATTCTTTTTATTCATAATTTTGAAGGGCTACTTTCCGCTCAATACAACCCCTGAGCATGTACAAAATACGGGCCATGGTTTTATACAGGGAATCCGTGGACCGCCCTGTAAGCTGAGAGAGCATTTTAATGGTCACTTTTTTATGAAAACGAAAGGCAATCAGCTTACGATCGGATTCTTTCAGATTTTCCAGGCAGGACTTGAGCGCGGAAATCCGCGGGGAAATATCATCGGGTGCTTTTTCAGAGAGCTCGGCAATTTTCAGGTAAAATGGATCAGAGAATATTTTCTTGGATCGCTGATTCTCACGCAGATACTCAAGGACTTTGTTTTTTGCGATCCCGATTGCCCAGGCAGCGAAGGAACCCTCTTCCCGATACTGGGCAAATTGCTCCCATAAAATTACACTGGTTTCCTGAAAGAGTTCTTCTGCATCACTTCGGTTGTGGATGACGGCCAGAATAAACGCAAAGAGTTTTGTCTGAATGCTTGCGTACATACGCAGGAACCGAGCATGTTGTGACGAATCCGATCCCATAGTTTATTATTTTACTATAATCACCTCCATAGATACTTGAAATTTCAGGGAGAAATTGGAATATAAAAATCACCCATCGCATGTTCTTTTTTGTAACTCTTTTGTAAATAAACGCTTAGGAAATAGAGAAAAGTCAAAATAAGGGTTTCCGTCGTGCCTATTGGATATCGCAGTTTATGATATATATAGATAGTATATATCTTGGTATTTGTTGGTGCGGCTGCGTCAAAGACCGGAATGCGCTGGTCCCAATGCCTAAAGTGCCCGGTTGTTTCTGCAACGGATATAAGATGTTTTTCGACCCTGCTCCGGAGTATCTGCAAGGGGTGCGGCAGAGGGTCAAAAGCAGCACAAGAAGAGACGATTTTTCTGGACTTATGGATACTTATTGACCATAATAATCGCCGTCAAAAGGTTTATGGCGAGGCGATGCGCGAAAATATGGCAAGCGTTTCCGGATACTGTGTTTGGCTTGCCGGGCGGAACATGTCGGTTTGATTCTGATTTTCCCGACGGATTTCCAGGTTTTTTTCAGAGAAAGAAGGCCCCTTTATGAAGGCACAACTGCTTACGGGTATTCGGCATATAGAAATGCGGGAATTGGCTGATCCTGTCCTTTCCCGCTCCGATGAGGTGCTGCTTCGGATAGAAGCCGTAGGGGTCTGCGGCAGCGATGTTCATTATTACGAAACTGGACGGATTGGGTCACAGGTTGTCGAGTTTCCGTATGTTTTAGGTCATGAATGCGCTGCGATTGTCGAGAAAGTCGGTTCGGCCGTTGAAACCCTGAACGTCGGCCAGCCGGTGGTGGTCGATCCGCTTATTGCCTGCGGTTCCTGTGATCAGTGCCGGACCGGGCGGATCAATACCTGCCGCAATCAGAAATTTCTTGGCTGTCCCGGACAAGTCCCCGGTTGCCTGTGTGAGTACCTCGTTATGCCTGCCGAATGCTGCTATCCTACTGAAGGGGCGATTACGACGGAGCAGGCGGTTCTTTGTGAGCCGCTGGCGATCGGGATATACGCGGTTCAGCAGGCCCGCCTGCAAGCCGGTGCCAGGATCGGCATACTGGGCGCCGGACCGATTGGGCTGTGCGTACTGGCCGCGGCCCAGGCCGAGGGAGTCGGCACGATTTACATGACGGATAAGATTCCGGAAAGAGAAGATGCGGCGCGGCGGGCCGGGGCGGCCTGGTGCGGAAATCCGCTGGACCAGAATATTGTGCAGGAAATTCTTCAGCGTGAGCCCCTGGGTCTTGATGCCGTCTTTGAATGCGCCGGACAGCAGGAGACGCTGGATCAGGGTGTGGACCTGCTGCGGCCGGGGGGCCGGCTCATGATGGTAGGGATTCCGCGAGAAGATCGAGTTTGTTTTATGCCGGATCGGATGCGGCGCAAGGAATTGTCATTGATCAATGTTCGCCGGCAGAATGAGTGTACCCGGAAAGCCATTGATTGGGTCGCGGCCGGAAAAGTCAACGTTGACTATCTGATTACTCATCGATTTGGCCTGGCGGATACATCGAAGGCCTTTGAGTTGGTTGCCGGGTATAAAGAGGGTGTTATTAAAGCCCTTATTGAGTTTTTATAATCATTCCATTTGTTTCATGAAATGCTGCGGATTGTCACATTCCGGATCTGCGGGAAGACTCCTTAAACACTTCAGAAAGCCGGTTGATTTTGCTCTAATAATATGTAATCTGAAGACAGTTGTGTAATGAAGAAGGGAATGTGAAGACAATCCATTAGATCATTATATGATAACATTGACGATAGACAACCAAAAGATTCAGGTGCCGGCTGGAACGACGGTTCTTCGTGCGGCCAGGGACCTTGGTCTGACTATTCCCACCCTGTGTTATCAAGACGGTTTTAAGCCGTTCACGAGCTGCATGGTCTGTGTGGTCGAGATTGACGGCTATCCATCGCTGATGCCTTCCTGCGGGTTGCCGGTCGATGAGGGCATGGTGGTCAGGACCGGAACAGAAAAGGTCTTGCAGGCCCGTCGGGCGGCCCTGGAATTGCTTTTGAGCGATCATATCGGCGATTGTGAGGGCCCCTGCCGTTTCGGGTGCCCCGCAGGGATGGATATTCCGCAGATGATTCGTCACATTGCGGCCGGGAATCTTCATAAAGCCGTTCGAATCGTAAAGCGTGACATCGCTTTGCCTGGGGTGCTGGGTCGAATCTGCCCTGCTCCCTGTGATAAAGTCTGTCGGCGATCGGTTCAGGACTCGGCGGTTTCGATTTGTCTGCTGAAACGATATGTGGCGGATATAGACATGAAACTGCCTGTTCCCTATAGACCTGATTGCCTGTCATCAACCGGCAAAAAAGTGGCTGTGATTGGCGGCGGGCCGTGTGGACTGGCGGCGACTTACCATTTGACTCAACGAGGTCATCAGTGTGTTGTTTTCGATAAAAATGAATGCCCCGGCGGAATGCTTCGATCAGGATCGCTGCGAGAGAAGCTTCCGTTGGAGGTTCTGGATCGCGAAATCGGATTGATTTTTGATCTTGGCGGGAAATTTCAGGGATCCCGTGAGTTGGGTCGGGATTTTTCACTGGAGGAACTGCGTGAGGAATTTGACGCGGTTTTTTTGGCCTTTGGGGAAGCGGCAAATCGACCGCCGATATCTTTACCGCTGGAGATGCGGGAGGATAAGATTCATACGCTTGGCAATACCTATCAAACTTCCATAAACGGTGTCTTCGCGGGCGGCGGGGCAATCGGGAGTCGGCGGCTTTGTGTGAGGGCGGTTGCAGACGGCAAGGAGGCGGCCGCGGCTATAGACCAATTTCTATGCGGATTGGCCGTGAAGGGGATAGAAAGGGAATTTAACAGCCGATTAGGCGAGTTAACAGAGGAGGAATGGGCAAAATTTGCATCGGAGGCAGAGCCGCGTGATCGCATCGAGCCGGATGACACGAAAACGGGTTTTTCGGCCAAAGAGGCGGAGATCGAGGCCCGTCGGTGCCTGCATTGCGATTGCCGCAAGAAGAAAAACTGCGCTCTTCGCCGACTTTCCACCGAACTAAAAGCCCTTTCCGGGACGTATAAAGGCGGACGGAGACCCTATGCGCGCCTTGGCGGCCATCCGGAGGTATTTTTCGAGCCGGGTAAATGCATTCAATGCGGACTTTGTATCCAGGTTTTGAAGCGAAGCGGGGCCTTACAGGGTCTGACGTTTCGCGGCCGTGGTTTTCAAGTGCAGCTTGCGGCGGCTCTCGATCAATCCATTGATCAGGTTGTTGGAAAAACTGCTCGCCAATGTGTAGAGGTTTGCCCGACCGGGGCCTGGGCCCTGAAACATGAAACAGAATGATTCTTTTCAGGCAGGAGAATAGAATGCGAAGCGGGATACACAGGTACGCTGTTTTGATACTTATATTGGCTGTTTTGGGCCTGCGCCGGGGGGCGGTCCTGGGCGCTGATTGGCCGCATTGGCGCGGACCGGATTATAACGGCATTTCTTCGGAAACGGATTGGGATGCGAGGGGGCTTTCGGATTCGACCAGGCCGGTCTGGACAGCTTCAGTGGGCATTGGTTTTTCCGCGGTTTCCGTGGCTGACGGGAAAGCGGTGACAATGGGCAATGTTGACAAAACCACAGATGTGGTATTCTGTTTTGATGCGGAGAGCGGCCGAGCGATTTGGACCTATCGTTATGAGGAACCGCTGACGCCTAATTTGTATGAAGGCGGTCCCAACGCCACGCCAACGATTCATGAGGGACGGGTTTATACGATAAGCAAAACCGGCAAGCTGTTTTGCCTGGACCTGGAAAACGGAAAGGTGATCTGGCAGGGGGAAACGGAAGCCAAAAAGCCCGAGTGGGGATTTGCCGGTTCGCCGTTGATTGATGGAGACCGGGTTTTTTATAATGTGGGCGATCATGGGCTGGCCCTGGAGAAGGATACGGGTGAAACGGTCTGGCAAAGCGGCCGGGGAGAGTCGGGGTATGCAACGGCTGTTCCGTTTGTTCTGGAGGAGCAGAAACAACTGGCCTTGTTTGGAAAAAATCAGCTTCTGTCCGTCAATCCGGCGGATGGGACAGTTCTCTGGTCCTATCCGTGGAAGACCAGTTGGAATGTGAACGCTTCCGATCCCCTGGTTCACGGCCGTGAGATTTTGATTACCTCCGGTTACAACCACGGAGCGGCGCTGCTGCGAGTTGTTGAGGGCCGGCCGCAGCGAATCTGGGAAAATAAGAATATGCGATCTCAGCTTTCCGGTCCGGTGCTGATTGACGGATATCTATATGGAATTGATGAGAATCAGTTGGTGTGTCTGGACTGGACAACAGGACAGCAGAAATGGGCCGAAAAAGCAGTCGGCAAGGGCAGTTTGATGGCCGCGGGAGATCGCCTGATCGTATTGAGTGAACGGGGGCGGCTGATTTTTGCCCAGGCACGGCCGGAGGCATTTACTGAAATTTCCTCAGCGCAGATTCTAAACGGACGGTGCTGGACGATGCCGGTACTGGCGAACGGCCGTATTTACGCGCGCAATGCGAGGGGCGATCTGGTTTGTGTGGATGTGCGGAAAAAACAGAGCGTGTCTTCTTTGTTGGATTCTGAGCCGGTCTTGACTGCGGCCGTTCTCCAGTCCGGATCGAGTCGGCGAGAGTGGTCACAGTGGCAAGGGCCTTTTGGCAATAACAAGAGCCCGGAAACCGGTTTGTTGAAGAAGTGGCCGGCTTCGGGACCGAAACGGATCTGGACGGCACAGAACCTGGGCGAGGGGTATTCGTCACCCTCTGTGGCCGACGGCAGGGTTTATGTGACCGGCATGAAGGACAAGCAGGGCGTACTGTCGTGCTTAAACGGAGACGGCGACCTGCTGTGGACGCGGGATTATGGTCCTGAGTGGGCCGCTTCGCACCCGGGGGTTCGCAGCAGTCCGGTGATTGATAACGGCCTGGTTACTGTGATCAGCGGGCAGGGAACAGTGGCCTGTTTCAGTGCCGAAACCGGCCGGCAGCAATGGATTGTTGATCCCTATACGGAATACGAAGGCCAGACGCCGCGGTGGGGTGTTTCGATGGCTCCGGTGATCGCAGACGGCAAACTGATTTATGTGGTCGGGGGCAAAAAGGCCACTGTTGTGGCGCTGGATGCGAGGCAGGGGCATGTTGTCTGGGCGAGCCGAAGCATTGGTGACCGCAGTGCCTACTGCACGCCGACGGTCTTTCGCTGGGCCGGGCGAACCATCATCGCGGGGATGACGGACAATCACCTGTTCGCGATTGATGCCGCAACCGGCGATCTGTTCTGGCAGTATCCTGTTAAGGATTATCTGGTCGGTCGGAATCGTCAGATTCACCCCAATACCCCGGTTTATTACGAGGGGGCTGTCCTGTTTACCAGCGGCTATGATATGGGTGCGGTGAAGTTTTCTCTAACGAAGGATGGGTGGGGATTTCAGAAAGAGTGGACCAATCCGGAGTTTGACTGTCATCACGGCGGCGTGGTCTACCAGGACGGATATGTGTACGGGTCTACCTGGAAGGGCAACAGCGACGGTTTGTGGATGTGTGTGGACTGGAAGACGGGACAGACGATTTATGAGCAGCGATGGCATAATAAGGGCTCGCTGATCTGGGCGGATGGGCTGTTTTATGTGTATGCGGAAAAGGCCGGCGTCGCAGGACTGGTGGAGGCGACCCCCAGGGAGTGGAATGTGATCAGCGAATTTGAAATTACGGAGGGCGATGGTGAGCATTGGGCGCATCCGGTGATCTGCGATGGCCGTATGTTCATTCGCCGCGGCGATACCCTGATGGTTTTTGATATTGCTTCATAAGGTCTGATGGAGCCGGCAGAGGGGCAGGCAGAACGGGTTTTTAAAATTAATTTGATGAAATGAGGAGTGTGCTATGAATGGGCAAACAGTGAACGTATTGATCCTGAGTATCCTTTTCTTATCGGCGACGGCCGGTTCGCGTCCGATTTACGTTGAGAATCACTCCTTTGAAATCCCTGAGATTGATCCTGAGGAAATTGACCCGCCGGCGCTTCCGTATGCTGCGTTCTGGATCGAGTTGGATGTGGATACGGACCCGCGTTTTGGGGGGCGCAATACCGGCGTGTTCCACAATACCGAACCCAACAGCCCGGCCGGCGATTATATTATTAACGTTGACGGAAATCAGTTGGCCTTTCTTGGCGGCCAGACAGGCAATGCTTTTTTACAGGAATTAACGGCTGCTTATCAGGTGGGCAAACGCTACCGGCTGCAAGTGGATGTCTGCCCGTCAAAAGAGTATCCGCCTAAAACCACGATCCCGATGGATACTTTGGTTCTTGCATTGTATGATCCGAATTCGGCTGATCCCAATGATCTGGTTACGTCCGTGGTCTATGCGACCGACCTGGTCGCAAATAAACTCAGGACATTTTCTGTTCATCTTCCGCCGGTTAAACCCGATGATTCCTGGGCAGGCGAGACGATTGGGATCGCCTTTCGCGCAGTGGGTACGGCCAATCAGGGAGTTGGACCCTTTTGGGATCTCGATAATGTTCGTTTAACGGAATACTTGTTTGTGCCGGATTTTAATGATGATTCCCTTGTAAACCTGATCGATTTTTCGAGAATCTCTGCCGAATGGCTGTCCTGTACGAATACGACGGCCGATTTGACAGGCGATGGGTGTGTAGATATTGAGGATCTTATTGAATTTGCGGAATTCTGGCTGGATAATAACTGATACGGCTGAGCCCACAGGTTCTCGTCCTGATTGCCGCCGAATCCGGGGATTTACGCTGATTGAGCTGCTGGTCGTGGCGGCGATAACAGGTCTGCTGCTTTCCATTCTTCTGCCATCCCTGCGAAAGGCGCGTCGGCAGGCCAAAGAGATCGTTTGCGCCTCCCATTTAAATCAAGTCGGGATGGCGATTCATTCTTACGCCCTTGATTACGATGACACCATTCCGTTCGGGCCGGAAACATCCAGTTTTTTTTATCCGGTGATGGGGAATGTGACCAGTTTGATCTCCCTGGGCAACGGGAAACCGGTTGGATTGGGACTTCTGTTGGATGGATACCTGGCCGAGAAGCCAAACGTTCTTTTCTGTCCCGGAGCGGATCAGCCATCGGAAGCGGATCTCCAACTGGCACGGGTCGGCCAATGGGAAGCGCAATGTGACTATTATTATAGACATGCATCGGTTTCAACTTTATCAGGACCTCCAGATCTTTCACATGTTCGACTCACCCGACTCGGCGCCAATAGAAACGGGTATCGTATCTCCGCCCTGGCAATGGATGTACAGTTTCTTGCGCATCGCTCTTTGGAAGTCTGGGGTGTCTATACGCGAACCAGTCATCAGAGACAGAAGGTTAATATTCTGCTTGCTGACGGTCAGGTTCTTTCTGAGGATAATAGAGAGGATTTGTATACGGTTGATATCGGCCAGGGCGCTCCGCAGGATGCCTTGGATAAAATACTGCACAGTTTTGAACGGGCGGATGAATTGCGATAATTTTTTATGGTTTTTTTACGATATAATTAAAAGAAAAAATCCACTCGTTTGTTCTATCGCCGGATGAAATAAATCAGACCGGACTTTATCTTTTTATAGGGAACAGTGGGTTCATAGAATCCGCTTTTGAGGGTAAAATACAATCTTCCATTGTTCTATCTGCATATATACA
Source organism: Phycisphaerae bacterium (assembly GCA_018433925.1). Lineage (GTDB taxonomy): Bacteria > Planctomycetota > Phycisphaerae > Sedimentisphaerales > Anaerohalosphaeraceae > JAHDQI01. Next base: position 22,573 of record JAHDQI010000339.1, read on the forward strand.
TATTATACCGGGCCTTTAATGTCTCTATGTTTGTTTCTCTCAGGTCCTATAATATCTTTATTTTTATTTTGCAATCAGGAACAAGTCATACTATTTCGAATCTAAATGCTTGAGTATTTCCGGCTGTTGGGGGTTTTTATTAACACTTTTTCGAGTTACCGGACGATATAGCGATTTAAAACCGCATTGAATTGACCTGGCATGGAACGTTTCTTATTTTTTATCAGAGAAAGGTTAATTTGCCAATGGGGGCGTTAAGAAGCGACGAATAATTTTTTCGAGCAGAAAAAATGATACGTTCAAAAATAGATCCGAAGATACCATTACATATTGTTTTGATGATCGTCAGCGTTGCGGCCTGTGCGCAAGGGCAGACACTGGCTCCCGGTCAGTATCTGGTTTGGGGGATTTCCAGCCAGGATGTGCAGGTGCCCGTCGGCAGCGTTATTACAGAGGCGGTATTGACGATTCATGATGTCAGTTTTGCGGATGGTTCTCCTGCAGTGTATTTGCTTAATGGTGCGGCGGCCGGGACGGAAACGGGTGCAACCGGCGGGGCGGCTGATTATTTCGCTGGTTACGGTACGGCCCTGAATGGAACGATGGAAAACGGCGATTGGGTAATCCGCCTGAGTCAGAATAATGACATGGCCTCCTCTGTTTGGAATATCTATCCCAGCCCTTTCAATTTTACGCTGGCCGATGGGTCACAAATGCAATACTCATCTTCTCTTCTTGAACTGATTGATTATATCGGTAACGGCAGCGGTTTTGGATTTGGCCTTGATACCAAGGTGTCCTCCTTTTCGTATGATCATTTTACACTGACCATTTCAACATCTTATTATTCAGGTCAAACGGGCACATCTTCTTCCACTTGGCTTTTTAATCCTGATCTGCTTGGGTCCTGGACTCTGGATGACAAGGCAGACAGCACGGTGGTTTTGGACAATTCCGGTCTGGGTCTGCA
>JAHDQI010000440.1 GCA_018433925.1 Phycisphaerae bacterium
ACACGCGTCTTGCCCGTGTGACAAAAAATACACTGGTCTGCTGCTGGGATACAGAGGGGACTCTGTATGTGGATCAGCATGCGATGGGTCTGGAGACGGGGACAAACTGGCATGATGCGTTTACGGATCTTCAAGATGCCCTATCCGCGGCCCGTGAAAGGTGGTGTGTTCAGCCGTATGCAATCTATGTGGCGCAGGGGACCTACTGCCCCGGCGAGTCGGCTGAGGATACCTTCCAAATACCCCAAGGCGTGTTTGTCTATGGCGGATTCCCCACAGGCGGCTGTCCGTTCAATCAGCGAAACCCGAAACAATATGAAACAATTCTGACCGGGCTGCTTGATGAGCAAACGCTGGCCGAAAAAGTTGTTACCATGGGAAATGAAACGCGACTCGAAGGATTTACCGTAACGCAGGCCGCATTCCCAGACGGTTCCTGTATTTACGGCGAAGGCGCTGATTTTTCCATTGCACATTGTGTCGTCAAAGAGAGTTTCGGTTACGGGATCCATGCCATAAACGGCAATGTCACAATCCAGTGGTGTACCATCAATCTGAATGAAAGAGACGGGATACGGCATGAAGGCGAAGGTGTTAACCTGTCTGTGGATAACTGCTGGCTTCTTCGAAACGGCGAATACGGGATTACTTGTAATAGTTCAACGCCACAAGTGCGTAATGGCATTGTCTCCGAAAGTGACCTTAAAGGGCTTGGCCGTGCTGGGATTTATATGTATCGGCCGACCTATCCGCCCGTTCTGCACAATCTGACGATTTCAAATAACGAATCATTCGGCATCGCTTTTTCGGATGACGGGGATGTAACGGGTGATCCGAACCATTTGGACTGGCCGGATGTGCAGAACTGCATCGTCTATTACAACAATGAGGGCGGCAGGCAATTGGCCGGATTTGACGCGGATCATATCGCGGCTTACTGCTGCATCGAGGACTGCAACGAACCAGGCACAACCAACTATAACACTGAACCGGGGTTTGCCTATACGGTTGATCCGGCCGGGACGCCGAATCCGGACAACTATCGCCTGTCTTCGGCCGCCTTTTGCATCGACAAAGGCAATCCGGCTCTCTTTTATGTCCATCAGGCGGATATGGACAAACAGAACCGGGTCGTCGGCGAGGCGGTTGATATCGGGGCTTACGAGGTCCGCTGCGACGGCAATTTCCATCCGCTGGATCAGAATGCAGACGGGCTTGTCAACTATGAGGAATTCACCCTTTTTTCCCATGCGTGGCTGAGCCGCGATCCGAACGATCCAGCGATCATAACAGATCCGAATTACATTGGGCATCCGGATTATGCTGATCCCCAGACGCTGGCGCAGTGGGAAATCGCATGGTTTCCGTGGGGCAAGAAGAATGATTTCAACGAAGACCTGCGGCTTAACCTCGATGATTTGATTATTTTCAGCGAAGAGTCGTACGGAATCTGGCTGTGGGAGGCGTGCTGGAGGATGGCTGACTGCGGAGACGGATTCAATGCGCTGGACTATGACGGGGACGGGCTGGTCAATATGACGGAGCTTTCGCAGCTGTCCTCCGTCTGGCAGTCGTACCAGCCGGCCAGTCCGATCTGGCAGTTCTGCAATCTGGATGACAGCGGGGACAGTGCAACTACGATTGACCTTGCGGATCTGTCGATCTTTCTGGAGGACTGGCTGTGGGTGGCCTGCTGGCGAGCGGAGGAATTTCCAACGCCGCAGGAGATGCAGGTTGCACAAGAGCCCAACGAGATGCCGACCAACCTCGAAATGGCCCTCCAGTTGCAGGAGTCGATCTGCTTCCTTGAGGACATTTGGGAAAATGATCCAAACATGCCGCAGCAGTTCGATCCCAACGACTGGCAGCAGTTCATGGATACGTTGTACACCCAGTTGGATGATCTGGTCGATTCTCTGACCGAGATTGAATTAATGGGGTATTACCTGCTGGGCGGCGGCAGCTGCGGAGGTTATCAACAGATGTCCATGCCTGACGGCTGGGACGGCCTGTATATGGAATCCGAATCGGCGTTTGCTGAACCGCTGGTAGAAAATCCCTACGCAGAAATGTCAATCCGCCGGTTAATTCCGCTGGTCCAGGGCATTTATTCGATGCTGGAAGACACGGACAAGGCCCTTGCTGAAGACCAGGAAAACCGCGAAAACTGGCTCGAAATCAAGGATTTTCTGGAGGAAATCCTGAATGAAATTGCGGCCTCAAGGCAGTAGATCCTTGACAAAAGCGGACGATTTTGGTATAATACTGGGAAATTGCAGTGGGAGATACGCTATGATGAAAAGCACTGTTCCTTGCTTGATTGTCTCAGTATGTATGTGCGTCTGCTTCGGCAGTATTCTCGACGACCCGGAAACAATTGATGGCCGCCTGGTAGAGGACGAATATGTTGGTTTCTCTGTTGCGCTTGAAGGTTTTGAGGAACTCTTTGTCATGGGGGGGGGGGCAAATGAGATCGAAGCCAAAGATCACAGTTATCTGGAAGTGCAATATACTTCCACACCTCTAAGCAGCAGCAGCGGCATCTACGACATCTTCCTTGCTGACGAAAGTGAACTGCTCTATTTAGGCGGGATCACCGAAGAGATCACGGTGGGCAATGACGCT
>JAHDQI010000285.1 GCA_018433925.1 Phycisphaerae bacterium
CCCTCGTGGAGATGGTTGCGGCGCTGGCCATTCTTGTGGGCATCCTCTCGGCGGTGCTGGTGGTGATGAACCGCGCCGTGGAGGCCACGGTCAATCTGCGCAGCCGTCAGCGGGCCTTTGAGGTGGCTCGCGAGAATCTTGAAACCCTGATGACGTCCGACTCGGTCAGCGATTTGACCGACTACGGCTACAGCGAACAGTACCCCGAGATTTACTGGGAGATTCGCATCGAACCCTTTTATGAACCCATCAGCAACAAGATGTGGATTCGGGCCGTCAGCATCGCCAGTTTTGAAAACAACGCCGAAGAGGATCAGAGCGTGGAACTGGAGCAGTGGCTGGTAGGCCTGAATGCCCAGCAGATCAAGCAGATTCTCGATCAGAAAAAAACGGAGGAAAAAATTCTTGAAGAACTCTATGGCGATCAGGACAGCCAGATGCAGGAAATCATCAAGCTGTATTTGAAGGAGGCCGGTCTGGACGGTTCCGCTTATGAGGCGTTTCTGCGGCGGCAGCGGAACGAGAAACTGGCATATTTAATCGACAACGGTTTTGACGACGGCTACGAGACGCTGCTGGAGGCGATGGAGGCCGACGAAGCGGAATTTCTTTACAAATTGGGTGCGGATTTTGATGAATTGGAGGAATTTACCGAAAGGGTCAAGGCCAATCCGCAATTGATGGCTGCCCTGGGCGGATCGGACGGGCCGGCAGATGCCTTGCCGGATGAACCCGATCCGGATGATCCTCGGCCGAAGGAAGAACCCGAACCGGAACAGCCGGATCTGTGCGCGGATATCAACTGCGCCGAAATCCCGCAGGCATTCCGGCCCCTGTTTTGTCAGTTGCTCAGGTGCTGTTGTGAATAAACGGAATCGCGTATGAATGAAATTCGAAACCATCCTGACAGTTCGCGGCACGAGGCGGCGTTTTCGCTGGTCGAAACGCTCGTGGTGGTGGCCCTGGCGGCCATGATTCTGGTTGCCGTGCTGGGGGTCTTTAACCGGGTTCGCTCGGATGCGGCGGCCATTACGGGCAAGCTGGACGAAAACCGGCTGCCTTACGAGATCCTCCAGCGCATTGCCGAGGACATTGACCGCATCGTGGCCCCCGGCTTTGACGCGACCGTGCAGTTTCGCAACAAGGTGGACAACGGATTTTACTCGGCCCAGTTGATTATCGAGAACAAGTATTACGGGGGCCAGCCGCCCCAGTCGAGAATCTATGAGCGGGTCATCTGGGTCAGCACGTATGATGCGTTTGAGAATGCCCTGCTGCTGTATCGCCTGCATGACGGCCTGAATGTGGAGGACAAAGTCCTTGATGAAAACAAGAAACCGGAGGAACAGACGCTGTATATCCCCATCACTACCGGTTTGACGTTTTTTGAAATCCAGGCCGTGGAAAACCAGAACCTGATTTCAAGCTGGGTCCAGGACAAGCTGCCGAGGGGAATTCAGATCGGGATCTCAATCGCCCCGCTGGAGGAAGACGCCGACGGCCGGTGGACGGTTCCGGAGGAAACAATCATATACCGGACTGTGACTGTGGATCGGACCCGCGAGATTCCCTATAAATTCAAAGCCAAAGTTTTTGATGCCAATGATTTCCTGAGCGAGGAAGATCAATGGGAGGAAGATATCGAAGATCCGAATGAGCCGCTTGAAGAGGAGGGCGGCCATCCGTCGGAGGTTGATCCGGAACGTTAAATGCGGCGAACTAATCGTTCATCCTGTTTGTGCGCATCGCGGTCCCGACGGGGCCTGGTGCTGGTTCTGGCGCTGATTATCCTGGTGGTGCTGACGGCGCTGACCGGGGCGCTGAGTCTGCGCGTCACCCAGGCCCGCCGGCGTCACGAATATATGATGGATTATCAGCGGGCGCGCTATGCCTGCGATTCGGCCCTCAAATACATCCTGAACGTCATGCCGGACAAACGCTTTACGGTGATCTCGCGAGAGGGGATGCCTGATTTCTCAGACCTGTTCTGGATGGATCAGGCCGATTACGACGCCTACCTTCGCTATTGGCTCGAAACCGCCACGGAAGAGCAGATTCAAAAGGCCCGCAAAGACCCATCGGCCGAGGAGGCCGCGGCCGATCTGACGCTGGCCGAAGCCCTGTCCATGCTGGCTCAGAAAATCGCCAACCCTGAAGACTATGAGGAAGATCCGAATACAGTCCAGCAGGTGGATCCCAATGAGATTCAGATTCCCGGCCCTTATGGAGTGGACTGGCCCTATGTGATGGAACCGATAGAACTGGAGATGGGCGAGGCGTCAGTGGCCATCTTTGTGGAGGATGAAAACGCCAAAATGCCCCTCGGCTGGGCGGTCTCGGCAAGCGAGACGGCCCAGGCGGCGCTGACGACGTTTTGTGAGTGGATGTCCATGGAGGAGGCGGAAATCAAAGACCTTCAGCAGCAGTGCGAGGTTATCCGGGAGCAGAAAACCTTTGAGATTGATCCCAAGCCGATTCTGATAAAATCCCGCACGGCCGCGGCCGCCCAGAGAGCCGCCGCCCAGCGGGCCAGGGCCGCCAGCCGCAATACCGCCCGCTTTCGGACCACCCGCGCCACCCAGGCCGCCCAGCAAAAGACCCAGGCGACCAAAGATGAACTGCGTCCGGCCATTGCGCACGCTACCGACTTCGGCAAGCTTTTTCACAGCTCGCTGCTCAATACCGAGGAGCTGACCCGCACGCGGCGGCAAACGGAGCCGCAGCGGCAGGAATATCCCCTGCGATACCTGGCCCTCTGGGGCTCGCAGGAGGTCAACATCAACACCGCCCCGCGGCATGTCCTTGAAGCGGCCTTTACCTTTGCCGGCGATCCCGAAAAAATCGCCGACCTCATTATTGAAAACAGAAAAGCCAAGCCCTTCAAGAATACCAATGAGCTCAAAGAGCTGCTGACCGAAGGCGATAAGCGGCTTCAGGCGGCCGGGCCGTATATCACGACCCAAAGCTCGTTTTTTCAGATTCGCGTCACCAGCCGCTGCGGAAACGCCCGCTGTGCGGCCGTGGCGACTGTTTTTAAAGATCAGAAAAATGTACAAACGCTGGCCGTCCTTTACGGCCGATAAACCAGGCAGGAGAATCTTGTGGAATCGAATCAGTTTTTAGGCATCGCGATCGGAAGGCAGCAGGCCGTGGTCGTCTGTATGGACGCACGCGGCGGCGAGCCGGAGGTCACAGACTCGTTCCTTGTGCGAACCGACCAGGGTACCACGGAGGCCCCTTCGCTGGCCGCGGCCGTGGGACGGGCCATTCGTTCGAGGGGGCTGGTCTATGATGAGTCCGCCGCGGCCCTCAGCAGCGACTTCTACGCCCAGTACCCCATGCACTCGATGTTTACCGACTCTCGCCAGATCGAGGGAACCATCCGCTATGATGCCGAGGAGGCCACTGCCGCGGACGCAACCACCCTGGCAGTGACCTTTGAGATTCTCGATACCGGTCCCCGCGGTTCGGAAGTGATGGTCTACAGCGCCGACCGCCAGTCTCTGACGGATATCCTGCTTGACATGCAGGCCGAAGGCATGGACCCGGTTGTGATGGAGCCGGAAGTGGTTTCGCTGGCGCGTGTTCTTGATTCCAAAAGTAACTTTGCTCACGATGCGGAAACGCTATATGTGATTCTCGATGCCGACAGTTGCATCTTTCTCAAAAACGCCAACAAGGGCCACGGCGTGTATTCCCGACGGCTTCTGCGGGGCGCCGCGGCCGATCCGACCGCCGAACTGGCCGGCCATCTCCAACTTACCCTCGCGGCCTGGTCCGAACCGGTACAGACCCTTCTCCTGGCGGGTGATACGAAATCGATCGACCTGGAAGTCCTGCGTCAGCGGACGGGACGCCGGGTTGAAAAAGCCGATCTGGCGCTGCCCGATACGGAGGGGCAGGCCGGCCCGGTGCTGACCGCGGCCGCTCTCGGCGCGGCGCTGGCTCATGTCGCCCGCGGCAGAAAGGCCGATTTCAGGCGCGACTTTATGCCGTACCAGGGCCGGCGAAAAATTCTGCAAAAATCGCTGCGCCTCATGAGCGTTTCCCTGACCGTAGTCCTGCTGGTGCTCGCCGGGTATTTTCAACTGAAAACTTTTCGTATGCAGCGATATACCGCCCGGCTTGAGAAAAAACTCGTCGCTGAATACAAGGCCGGCATGTACGGTCAGAATCCGCCTTCCAATATGCCGATTTTAACCCGGCTCAAGAGTGTGCATCGCCAGGTCAAACAGCGAAAAGAGGGGCTCGGCCCCGGCGATGACAATTCCGTGGTCGCCAAGCTGACCTATCTCCTCGAGGCGGTCAACAAAACCCCCTCGTCAATTGATGTCAATGTCCAGCAGATCGCGATCACAGAACGCACGCTGCGACTGCAGGGCGATACGAACGGACGCCGAAGCACCCTTCAGCTTTTTGATGAAATGAAAAAACACCCGCGTCTGGAGGTCGAAAGCAATCGCGTCTCGCCCTCGCCGCCGCGTGATAAATTCGAGGTCACTCTCAAGGTGCCCGGGCAGGGAGGTTCCTGATGCAAAAAGACCTGTGGAAAAAACCCGATACGTATTTTGTGGTGGTCCCGGTTTTGGCCGCTCTCTGGGCGGTTGCCGCCGGAGCCGTTTTCTATCCGAGAAGCGTCACCACGTGGCAGACGGAAAAAGGCCGATACGCCGAAGCGGAAAATCTCCTTGAGCAGATTCTTGAGATGGAACCCGAACGGCTTGATTACGAGGCGCAAAAAGGCGGCTCTTCCGATTTTGATTATACGGCGGAGGTGGATCGGTTTGCCAAGGAATTCGGCATCCCCTCCAGCGATTACACGCTGACGGTCCGCCAGGCCCTCAAACAAAGGGACCGCATGCGGCGCAGCGCCGATCTGTCCTTTCAATCCGTCAAGGTCGAAACCATCGCCGGCTTTGTTTCAGCGATGCTGTTCCGCTGGCCCGATCTTCAGTGTGAACAGATCACCCTCGAAAAAGTCGGGGGCGCCAAAAATGAATGGAAAGTCAAACTTCGCCTCTTGTATTATTATTGATCCGCCGCCCCGGCGATCAGCGTCCTAAGCTGAGCTGCAAACAAAGCTCGTTGAGTTCTTCAACATGCCGTTGCAGTTCATCCGGCTGAATGGCCTGGTTTTTCAGATACGTGTGCAGCTCATCGGCCTTGTCGGACAGAGACTGGCGACGGCAGCTTGTCCCCAGGTCTATTAACACCTGCGAAAACCGCGCCAGCATATCAAAATCGGACCGCGCGTAAAATTCCATCATTTCTTCCATCAGGGTCGGCAGTTTTTCGAGCAGGGCCTCCATGGATTCGTCTTCATTGAAGTCCGTCGGCTCCGGCTCATCCGGGTGGGAACCGGCCGCCGAATCCGATGTTTGCAGCAGCAGGAATGAACGAATGGTCTCGTATAACTGACCCCGTGAAACCGGCTCCACCAGTACGGCGTTGCAGCCGGCAATCTTGAATTGATCGGCGATTTTCCGCGAACAGTCTTCCGTGACGGCTACGATCGGAAGGTGTTCATCGAGGTTCCGAAGGCGGGCGGAGAGCTTTTTGGCCTCGTCGGTACTTTGCAGATTAATCAACACCAGGTGGAATGACTGCTCCGCAAGCTGCGCAAAGGCCTCCGCCTCGGTATTGACAATCTGTACATGCAGCCCCGCCCGGCGAAGAAGCAGGTTGACCTGAATCTGGCTGGGCGTTTTGTTTTCGATCAGCAGGACATTGCCGATGCAGCCGATATGGCGGTCGTCGGCTTCCACTTCCGACTCCGAATCCCGCGGGGGGTTGTCCGTGCTGGCCTGGTTGGCCTCCACAAACAGCGGCAAAATCAGCGAAAACGTGCTGCCTTTTCCCGGCTCGCTTTGCAGTTCGATATGCCCGCCCAGCAGGCCGATCAGCCGCTGTGTAATGGCCAGGCCCAGCCCCGTGCCTCCGTATTTGCGGCAGGTTGAGGCATCGGCCTGGGTAAACGAATCAAACACCAGCTTCTGCTTTTTCGGCTCGATGCCCAGCCCGGTATCTTCCACGTCAAACCGAATGCGGTCCTGCCCGGCACGCGATTCAGGATACACCCGGATGGCGACATGTCCCGTTTCGGTAAATTTCAGGGCATTGCTGACCAGGTTCAGCAAACACTGGCGCAGCCGCATCGGATCGGTATAAAAAGTATCCGGAAGGTCCGGGTCCGCTTCCACGACAAACTCCAGCCCCTTTTCGCGGACCGTATGCTCCATCAGATCGCGGACTTCCTGAACGATGTCACTGTGCCGGCAGGAAATAATCTCAATGTGCAGTTTGCCGGCTTCAATCCTGGAAAAATCGAGGATGTCATTGATCAGCGTCAGCAGGGAATTGGCGGAACGATGGATGGTCTGGATGTAATGCTGCTGCTCATCGGTCAGGGGTTCTTCCTGCAACACCTCAGTAAACCCAATAATGGAATTCATGGGGGTTCGCAGTTCGTGACTCATGTGGGCCAGGAACCGGCTTTTGGCACGGTTGGCGACGGTGGCCTCCTCGGCCAGCACACGGGCCCGCTCGGCGGCGGCCCGAAGCTGTTTGTTGGCGTTTTCAATCTGCTGGTTGGCGTGTCGCAGGTCTAATTCGGCCGCTTTTAGTTCCGTAATATCCTGGGCAAAGACGATCACCCCTGCTACGGCCCCGGTTTCGTCACAATAGGGAATTCGGTTGGCCAGAACCCACCGGGTCCGGTTGTCGGCGGTGACGTATTTGCGGGGCTGGTTATAAAGCGGCTGGCCGGTGAGAATTACCTGCAAATCCTTTTCGAGGGCTTTTTCGGCCCCGTCGGGAAACAGGTCATAGTAGTTTTTTCCGATCAGTTCCTCCCGGGTCATTCCCACGGAATCGGCCGCACACTGGTTGACTCGCAAGATTGTTCCTTTACGGTCTCGGTACCAGATCATCGCCGGCACGGAATCGAAGATGGTGTGGAACTCGGCTTCCACGGCTGCCAGCCGGGTCTGCAACTGTTCGTTGGATTGCGGGCGGTCCGGCCGTCCATCCGTGGAGGGAGCGGCTGGGGACTTTTTCTTTTCTGCGCGTTTCTTTTTGAAGAGGTCTGTACTCATTATCCCAGACTCTATTTGGGTTCTCTATTATGGGGCGGCCGGTCAAATCAGGGGCCCCGGAGGGCTTTCGGCCGCATTTTACTATATAAAACATACTTAATCACTGGGGCCGTGGCGCTTATTAATATAGATATCGGTGAAAAAATAGGGGGTCTTAATGGGAACAGAGAAGTATTTGCGGACTTTTCGGGGTCCGATAATCGTTTGCTGCGGCGGGATTTCCCGTCGGCCGCGAGCGGTTTTTGTCATGAGATCGCAGCGATTTAGGGGCCGGTCAGCCCTTCTCGCATGGCGTATTTGGTCAGGCCTGCCACATTTCGAATGCCGAGTTTCTCCATGATGTGTTCGCGGTGAGAATCGACGGTCTTGGGGCTTAAATCGAGGATGCTTGCGATCTCTTTTGTGGTGTGTCCTTCCGCGACCAGTTGCAGGACCTCCCGTTCACGTCCCGTCAGCCCGTCCCCGACCTGCCAGTTGGGATTGGTAATCATGTTGATGTAATCAGCGAAGACCACTTTGGCAATTTTGGAGCAGAGGTAGGTCTTTCCTGCCATCATGGCATTGAGGCCGTCCATCAGCTCGGCAAAGGCCGATTCCTTGAGCATGTAGCCGGTGGCGCCGGCCTTAATCATTTTGGCCACAATGGAGCCATCCGAATGGGTTGACAGTGCCATGACCTTCAAATGGGGGTTTTCGCTGAGCATTTGCCGGGTTGCCTCGATCCCGTTGAGGTTTGGCATGCCGATATCCATGATGACTACATCGGGCTTGAGCTGCCGGACCATGTCGATGGCTACCCTGCCGTCTGCGGCCTGGCCGAGGACTTCGACATCCGGGCGCTTTCTGAGCAGCGCACACATGCCTTCCCTCATGATCTCATGATCGTCCACCAATAAAATTTTAATCGTCATGATTTCCTCTTACTAATGGCCCTATATCTATACTATATCGGTTTTATTATGGCAAGGCAACAAGTATTTGTCCGGTGTATCATAGGGTTATTCCTGTTTGCGGCTTTTTTTATCAGGTTTTTTGGCCGGAGACAAAGAAAAAAACGCGGTTTGCGGGTTTTTGGGCTGGAAACGCGGTTTTTTTGCGGTTTTGTAGGTATTTTTCCTGACGCCAAGTTTGTCCATTCCTTTTCCTTTTTTGTCCACTCTTTGTTCTGTTTTGTCCGTTTTTTGTCCGAAAATTGCCGCTTTTGCTCCGGTTTTTTCCGAGTTTTGCCGCGATTTGATTGGGTCAAAGAGAAAAGAAATGAGGAAACCGCCTTCGGCGGTGGCCGATTTTAAACCCCCTCCCCCTTTGTGTCAACCGATACATAGGTTACACTTTATGCCGACGACATGGGTAACACTTTTTAGGGTTTATGTTCGCCGGGTGCCCAGGTACCTGGGCAGGCATTATGGGTCCGGTTTGTCTGTATAATCCGCCAGTAGTGATGGTCAATCTGACCCAGCAAATAGTTACAATACCACAGTCGGCTGCACGCTTCATCGATTGGCTCAACGCCCACCGGCTCGCCGGCCAGGGCCTGTGAGACGTAAAGCAACCGGTTATTCACCTTGATCTCGCCGTTGCCTTTGACCTTCCGCACTCGCATGGAGTCCGCATAGCAGATTGCCGGCAGGCGGGACGGATACACTCGAAGCGAAGGCCGGTAGCACTCCGAGGGTGTTCGCATCGCAAGGGCACTGTGCGGACGCTCCTCATTGTACTCCTTGCGGAAGGCATTGAATCGCCTCTGCTGGGCCGCCAGCGTCGCCGCCGGCGGCGAGGCCGTGTAGGCCTTGAGCGTGCGGTGCATCCGCTCGTGGCGGCCGTTCTGTTCGGGATGGCCCGGTTCAATGCGTTCCGGATAGATTCCCAGCCGAATCCACCAGTAGCTCAACCGGCTCAGGCCGGCCAGGCCCACCGAGGCGAAGGGAGCGCCATTGTCCGTGCGGATCACCTCCGGAAGCCCGTATTCGCGAAACGCCCGTTCAAAACACGTCCTGGCCCCCTTATAGTCCATCCGCCCGGCATGCCGGCAGCACAACAGGTACCGGCTGGCATGATCGGTGATCGTCAGCGGATTGCAGCGGCGGGCATCGGCCGTTTGAAAGTGGCCTTTGTAGTCACCGCACCAGACCTGGTTGACATACCGCCCGCTCGTCAGCGGACGCTCCGTCGGCGTCGCCCGGCGGCGAAGACGCTTACGCGGACGCGTCAGACCCCGCTTGTGAAGAAAGAGCCCGATCGTCGAGACGGCCGGATAGTGGTCCCACTGCGGGTGTTCCCGCTCCAGACGGGCGCGAATCTGCGGGGCACCCCACCGGGAAAACCGCTCCTTAACCGACAGGATCGCCTGTTTGACAACCACCGAAATCTCCTGCGGGTGGCTGTGCGGAGCCCGGCTGCGGTCCATGAGCGAACGCACGTTGCCAGGCTCATAACGACCCAGCCACTTGTAGCCGGTTTTCCGGCTGATGCCGTAGGCTTTGCACAACTCCGTCATGGGATAAGTCCCGTCTTCCACATCGATTACAAATTGAATCCGCTGTTCCATTACACAGGTCTCCTGCCAGGACATGATCAGGCCCTCCA
>JAHDQI010000034.1 GCA_018433925.1 Phycisphaerae bacterium
CCCCGGGCTTATTTAAAAAACGGACAGCCCATGGAAATCCTCTCCGCCTTCTCCCCGCAAAATCGCGACGCCGACACCCGCGCCTTTGCCGCGCTTATGCGGCACCTCCGCCAAACAGATTCCGACCGCCACACCGTCATCATGGTCCAGGTCGAAAACGAAGTCGGCATGCTCATCGACGCCCGCGACCACAGCCCGGCCGCCAACGAGGCCTTCGCCCAACCGGTCCCCCAAAAACTCATCGACTACCTCAAATCAAACAAGGTCTCCCTGGTTCCCGAACTGCGCGACCTCTGGAAGAAAAAAGGATTCAAAACCTCCGGCACATGGCAGCAGGTCTTCGGCAAAGGACTGGCCGCCGACGAGATTTTCATGGCCTGGCACTACGCCCGCTACATAGAAGCGGTCGCCGCCGCCGGAAAGGCCGAGCACCCCCTGCCCATGTTCGTCAACGCCGCCCTCATCCGCCCCGGTCACAAGCCCGGCCAATACCCCAGCGCAGGCCCCCTGCCCCACCTGATGGACATCTGGAGGGCCGCGGCCCCGTCCATCGACTTCCTGGCTCCCGATATCTACTTCCCCAACTTCGCCCACTGGTGCGCCAAATATCACCAGACCGGCAATCCCCTCTTTATCCCCGAAGCCAAGCTGACCCCCGATGCCGCCGCGCATGCCTTCTACGCCATCGGACAGCACAATGCGATGGGCTTTAGCCCCTTTTCCATCGAATCGCTTGAAGACCCAGAAAACGCCCCGCTCACTCAAAGTTATGCCATCCTCAGCCGCATCGCCCCGCTTATTTTCCAATATCAGCCCGCCGGCCGGACCGCCGGAGTCCTGCTGGATAAAGACACGCGGACCCGCACAATAGAATTAGGCGATTATATCCTGACGGTCTCGCATGATTATACATGGGGCTGGTCCGGCGGCGATCCCTCCGCCGACTCATGGCCTCGCGCAGGCGCCATCCTCATCGCAACCGACCCCGACCAATACACCATCGCCGGAACCGGTATCATCGTCACCTTCGCCCCCCGGCAAAACGGCGCCCGCGCCGGCATCCTCTCCATCTCGGAAGGCACGTATCTCGACGGCCAATGGACCCCCGGCCGATGGCTCAGCGGCGACCAGAGCCACCAGGGACGACACCTTCGCATCCCCGCCGCTCAATTCGGCATCCAGAAAATTAAACTCTACTCCTATCGCTGAGCCGGATTAACGAAGCCAGTTTTGCGACATCTCGAAAAATTCATACAAATCGACCGCGCAATCCCCATCCAGATCCGTCCCCGCCGTCAGCAGGCAGTCATCCTCCAGCCAGAAAGCGGCCAGCGTCTCAAGATCCGCCATATTCACATCCCCCTCCCCCGTAAAATCCCCCGCCAAAAGCCCCGGCTGATCGTCCTCTCTCCGCAGGTACAGCGTATCCTTTACAAAACAGCCCATTTCCCCTTCCCCGCAGCGCAGCGTCCAGTTATTCCAGAACATCGGCGGACCCCAGTTGTAACTGGCCACCCACGCCGTGTGGCTGATCCCAAGCCCCTCCACAAAATTCATCAGCGGCTGTCCATACTCCGTAATTGTTCCCATCAGCAGGTCGCTCGGAGTGGAACTGCCTGCCTGATCACTGAACCCCCATTCCGTCATGACCACCGGATGCGCCGAATGACACGTCGTAATCTGATTCTGATACGATGATGACCAGTTCGAATCGCACCAATGACCGGGATAGATATGCGAAACATACGCGATATTGCCTCCGCCGATCGGGTCATTGACAGGATACGTCGCCGCCGGCCCGATCACCTGGCTGTAAAACGCCCCGCCGACAAGAATCAGGTTCCGGGGAGCATGCGCCCGGACAATATCGACCCACGTCTGCATATCCTGACGCACGCTTAGCCAGTCGGCCGTATCGTTGCTGTTAAAGATCCAGTCCCCGTGTACATCATTGATCGGCTCGTTAAACAATTCAAAAATCACATGACTGTCCTCGGCAAATCGAGGCGCCATGTACTCCCAAAACGCGCTGGTCGTCTCCACATGATCCCAGGTATTGGCCACATAATGCCAGTCAATAATCACATACAGGTCTTTGCTTTTGCAGGCATCCACCACCGGCCGAAGCAGAGTGTTATAAAAGGCGTCATCTTCCGGATCAAACGGATGCGGCCACCCGTAATCCACCGCATCCGGCGGTGTGATGTTTATCCGAAGCACCTTCGGATACCACCCCGGCGAGGCGCCCTGTGTATCGGTTTGATCCGTCAATCGGTCGATCATCGCAAAGGCCCCGCCGTGCCAGGACTCCAGAAAGCCCAAATCGATCAGCGCAACCCCGCGCAGGACCACTTCACGGCCCGCCGGATCCTTGATCTGGTTGCCTTCAACATGCAGCCGCGGCGTCGCCCCCTCCGAAGCCGCCGCGAAACAAAACACCAGCCCCGCGAACAATCCGCCAATCCGCCAACCCCGAATACGCAGCATCATCCTCTCCTTAAAGCAGCCAGTTCCGTACAAACTCCGCAAACTCCGCCAGGTCAATCAGGCAATCCCCGTCAATATCCACAGGGCCGCACTCCTCCGTCATCCAGTACCCCATAAACAGCGGC
>JAHDQI010000415.1 GCA_018433925.1 Phycisphaerae bacterium
CCCCGCCGTCAGGCCAAAACAAAACAGGCCCCCCAGCAAAACCGCCCGCGGCCGCAGCAGTCCCTCCACCAGAACCCGGCTGTCCCCAAACGTCTCCGGCCGGTCCACGCCGTTTCGATAATCATAATATTCATTGACCAGGTTCGTGCCCGCATGAATCGCCAGCGAGGCCAGCGCCACCGGCCCCAGCAGCCCCCACGCCATCGGCCGACCCAGAAACACTCCATACGCCGCCGCGTAAAACACCGGCACCAGCGACGCGGTATACGAAAACGGCCGAAGCGCCTGCACCCAGATCCCAAACGCCGATCGATTCGCCGAGCCGGCCGAACCCATGCCAATTCCTTTCGCTTACGAAACATCCTTTTTCATCAGCTCGCGCAGCAGAACCGTGGCATAACAGCCCGAATCCAGCTCGAAACAAAGCTCCAAATACGCCCCCGCCTCGTCCTGCCCGGGCTCCATCGAAACATCCCGCGGCCGAAAACGAAGCGGACGCCGCCCCCCCCGGGCCCCGTACAGCCGGATCCGCCGAAAGTCCTCCTCCCGCAGCGGAATCGGATCGACAATCGGGTTTTCAATCTCCCCGGCCGGACCCGTCAGGCGGGTCGTACGCATCCCCGCCAGCGGACCGGTAGGACTGATCTCAAACCGATCGCACCGCGGCTGCTCGGCCGCCGCGTCATTCACCCGAAAACACGCCCCGTTCTCGTGCTTGACCGCCATATCCCCCTCCAGCAGCCGGTCAATCCCCGGCATCCGGGCCGAAACCACCTCGTTAAAAACATGCGACTGCCACGCGCACGTCAGCAGACTCCGCAGCGACTTGCCGATCCGCTGCGCCGCGGCCGCCTTGTGGCCGGGATGATTAATCAGGTATTTCAGAACCCGACGCTGATCCCGAAAACGATACGGCCAGTTGCGATACGCCTTGCCCAGATCCCCCTCCTCGTAAAAGCGACGCGCCCGGATAAAATCCGGCTGCCGATCCAGCTCCGGCCGACCCAGCAGCATATCCAAAAACGCCTCCGTCTGGTCCGTCACCAGCAGCCAGCCCAGGTGATGAAAATCATGACGGGACCCGAACCGCTGCGGACCGAAATAATTCGGAACCCCCCGCCGAACCAGCACATCCAGGCACCGGCCCGCACGCTCCACCGCCTCGGCCATCGGCACCTCCAGGTTCCGCAGGCGAAGGCGAAACCGGTTGGCCAGCAGATGCCCCGTCTTCAGCTTGTTCCCGTGCCGGCCCGTCTCCAGAATGCGAATCCGCGGCAGGTCCAGCGCCTCCACTCGCCCCGGCTCCACATGCTCGACCGACATCCACTGCCGCGTCACCGCCCGCGTGTCCTTGCGGCCGGCAAACCCGATCTCATGATGACGCACCCCCAGCGCATCGGCGATCCGGGCCGCCGCGTCCGAGCTGGCCAGACCCGTTTTTTCAACCCGAAAATAAACATGACTGCCCTCTCCTGAAAGAGGATAAAGCGGCACCTCATCCACCCGGAAATCCTCCGGAAAGACCTTGATCGACCCGCCGATACCCGGCAGATCCGCCGTCAAATACGGCCGGCTGGTTTTTTCGATCTCTTCCATCAAACAATGCATTCCATCTAAGTTTTGCGTGCGATACAATATACAGTACACCCCCGGCAAAAAAATGCAAGCCCCCCCAAGAAATTCGTAACCCGCCCCCGCTGTTTATTGGGCTGTTGTGTGCGGCAACTCCTGCCGGTTCCGGCGAAAACAAACGGGACCCTTAAGAATTCACAATTCAAAATTTCTCCGGCCGCATCCTCTCCTGACCAGAGGAATTAAGATAATCCGTTTTTATTTGGGAGGATAAAAAACACCGAGTACCATAAACTGGTCTGAAAATCTCTGCATGTTGCCAACAAACAAGTAACTGTCTCTTGAATCTGAAACGATAGACAACCATTTTTCCTGAATCTTTTCAAGAAGAACCTTTGTTGTTTTGTACTGATAACGCCACCTCCGATAGGACTGCCCTATTTCCCAGTCCAGGATAGGAAGTTTATGTCCTGGACAATTTTCTCTATCAAAGCATTTAAAATGATAATAGAAATGAAAAGGGATTTCTTCGATTGCGTCTTTCTTTTTGTCAAAAAAAGAAAGTTGTGAATAACAGGCATCGCGTTTAGTAGAGTCATTAAGTTTTATTTCCCGTGCGGAAAAACTGATCTCCCAGGGCTTGAACATCCCCAAAGACTTCTGGTTGGGTACTTCTCTCAACAATTCACAAAAAGAACGGCAGACAGTAGGCATTATAATTTGTTTTCGTCTTTCCCATTTATTCCTTGTATCAAGCTGCTCAATGACCTGAATACTATCACTGTCAACTCGGTAACTCTCGATTCTGTGATCATTTGGGGCTTTCCTGCATTGAACTTTAAGGATAGTATATTTTTGAAATTTTTGGGACTCCTCCAGATCTCGATAAGGAATTGGGTAAAGCCGGATCCACTGTGATGTTTCAAGATCAATCCCGGCGCAACAAACCGTTTCGCCGTATTTTTTGCTTGGATTAGGATATGTTTTTACTGTAATAAGAACCTTCTTTGTAAGCAGCCCCATAGCGTCTCCTTCGTGATGGAATTATAAATTGTTTATTAAAAGTCTGTTTTTATCCTTTTCTTTTATCTTCTGAGCCACCAGGCTTCGATGGCACTGTTTCGGGGATTTTTCAAAACACAGTAAACAACTGACATTTTCAAGAATGCAGTGATAGGCCTCTTCTAACGCATCCTCCACATCGGCCAGATGATTTTCCATGGCCTTAAAGAAAACTACATAGTCCTTTGTTTCTTTGAGTCTTTCCCGTATCTCTTTGGGGCTGCCGAACTCTCGAAAGTGGATGTATTTTATATGGTTCCTTTCCAGATGATTTTTCAGGGCCGTTTTGGAAAATCCCCTTTTTCGGGATAAGGGCAGTTCACGAACATCCAAAAGACATTCGATAGAATGCTCTTTTAGGGCCGTAAGAAAGGACTCAATGCTTTGTCCCTCATAACCTAATGTATACAATGTACTTGCCATGATTGATCTTGATACTATATCGTTATGTCGCAGTAGAGTTCATGAAATTTTATATATATTTTTTCGGTTTGGGAACTTAGGACAGTCGCCGTTTTTTCAGATTCCCGCATTTTCAAAAACCCAAAATCCCAATCCGCAATTCATGATTATTGGCTATGGAAAAATGGCAGACGTCCTTCTTGCCCTGTCCCTTCTTCTCCTGATTCATGCTCCTGTCTCCTTTCACGCTTTCACACCTTCATGCTTTTACGCCTTCACGCTCCATTGAACCCACAGCCCGCATTATACCGCCGTTTTACATTTCAACAATCCATTTCTTATAATATTTCCTTATTCTAAACTCTTCATTTTCCCCGTCCACTCTGTCCACTCTGTCCACCAGGTCCACCAGGTCCATTAGGTCCATTGCCGCCCGCCCGCCTCCGCACAAATCAGTATTTAACAGTCCGTAATATAGAATAATATTTTACTATTTTTCAAATAATTAACATTTTATACTTGGTATATAATATTTTTATGGTATAATACCCCCCGTAAGGCCAGGAGCTTTTTGAAAAGTGCAGAAGAGAAAAAAGCGGTAGGGTGGGCTCTTAGCCCACCGGCTTACGAATGGCCAGTACCCGAAGGTTAAGGCGCATAAATCAACAACCGCCCAAAAAAAACTCTCCCCCTGCCAAGGGGGCCCGCCCGAAGGGGGAGGGGGTTTTTAAAAACAGTTTCCGCCAAAGGCGGTTTCCTTATTTCTTTTCTCTCGGCAACGTTAAAACGCTGGCAAAACTCGGAAAAAACCGGAACAAAAGCGGCAATTTTTGGACAAAAAACGGACAAAACAGAACAAAGAGCGTACAAAAAAGGAAAAGAAACGGACAAACTTGGCATCAGTAATAATACCCACAAAACCGCCCCAAAGCCGCGTTTCCAGCCCAAAATCAAGGATATCACGCGTTTTTTCTTTTTTTCTCAACGCCCGATCCAGACATTGACGTCCCGCTCGCATGCCGGTACCCTATGCAAACCCGGCTGCCTTTATGCCCCAGACCTCCTGCGCAGGAAAGGATATACGTGCGAAAAAGAATCGTTTTCACGGGACTGTTGCTGTCCGCTGTACTGCTCTCCGGCTGCGTATCGATGCCAAAGCAGAGGATTTCCGAGTCCATCGAGACCGGGGAACTCAGAACCCACACAGAGTTTCTCTCCCAGCCCCGCCTGCGGGGACGAAAAACCGGCTCGCCGCAAGCCAAAATCGCCCGCCGTTACCTGAGCCGGAAATTTGAGCGGCTTGGCCTGGTCCCCTGGGGACAGGCCGATAGTTTTGTGCAGGATTTTATGATCGGGAAAAACGTGATCGGCGTTCTGCCGGGGTCCGATCCCAACCTGGCCAGTGAGATCGTCCTTGTTTCGGCACATTACGACCACCTCGGAGCCGGACTCTTCAAAATGTACCCCGGCGCCTGCGACAATGCCGCCGGCGTCGCCGCCCTGCTCGAAATCGCCGAGAAAATGAGCTGGCCCCAAAACAGACCCCGACGTCCGGTCTGTTTTGCCTCTTTTGACGCCGAGGAAATGGGCTGCCTCGGCGCCTTCGCGTTCACCTGCCGGGACGATTACGACGATTCAAAAATCGCCGCCGTGGTCAATATCGATCTGCTCGGCCGGGATTTTCTGGAGGTGGTTGATAATAGTTTGCTGGTCGTCGGCGCCGAACGATTCCCCGCCCTGTGCGAGCACATCGAGCAAGCCGCCGCCGAACCCAACCTCATGATCCTCCCCTTTGAGACGGAACTGGTCGGCCCGGTCGGCGACCATGTCGCCTTTTTGTCTCCGCAGCGGCCGGCCGTATTCTTTACCTGCGGTCTCTACCGGGATTACCACCAGCCCACCGATACGGCCGACAAACTGGATTTTGATAAGATCCGCAGGGAAGCGGCCGTCATCTACAGCACACTGGACCACCTGGCCAATGTCCGCACCATCGAAAAGCCGGCCGAAGAAGATCCCCCCGCGCCGCGAACAATCCAATCGCTTGCCGTCGTGCTAAACGCCGTCGAGCAAAATACAGAGCTCTTCCGATTCGATCCCAATGATCTGAAAACCATCCAGGCGGTCCGAAAACAGGTGATAAAAACAGCAGAACGAGCTTCGTCCATCTCAGCCGCACAGCGGGCACGGATCGAGCGAAACGCCCTGAAAAAACTCCTGCCGCTCCTGAAGGGGGTTTTCCCGGAAATGGCCCAAAACGCCGATACATTTCTGCAAATGGGCGAATGGTTCGCCCTGTATCCGCAGGAGTTTACCGCCGGGTACCGCGAAATCATCCGGCAGGGACTGGCAAAAAAGCCCTCCCTGCTCAGGAAAACCGTACTGACCCACAAAATCACCCCGGAACCGACAGACCGGGACTGGGCGATTCTCAGCGAACCAAACGGACTGTTCCTGGCCTGCGTGCAGCCGTGTTTTGAGACGGAGGCCGAATATTCCCTGATCGGGTCCGGCCAGCTATCCTTCAGTTTCAGTTTTCAGATCGATCTGTTTCGGGGACCCCGGAATGAGCTTGTCGATTATGTGATGCTGAAAATGATCGACGATTATTTTACGGTTCCCGAGGATTCTGAACACAGCCGTTTGCCCGATTCCAATGACTTTTCTTCAGCCAGCGCTGTCGATATTGTCCTGGATCCGAACTGCTGCGGTTCATTCTGGAATCGGATTTACCAAACCATCCCGCGCGGCGATCCGAACTCGGCCGCCCGGCCGCTGCTGGATGTTTATTTCGATCACAATGATCCGAATACGCTGTACACGCGATGGCTGACGGCCCTGCGGAGAAGTTCCAATCTGTTTTTGGCCGCCCCTGCCGTGCAGACCTCTCTGGGCCGCGAGACGGAAGACCCTTCACCGCTCTGGAGATCGCTTCTGGAAGATCCCAATACTCATCCGCAGGTCCGGGTCGGCGCCCTTTACAGATTAAGCCGGCGCCCATCGAGAGAAAATCTGCTGGCAATTACCAGGCGGCTGGAAGACCGAACGCCCTGCCCTCCTATGGAACCCAGAATGATGGCACACAAAAACTTTCCCCTGCAAGATCATCCCTTGCTGTTGCCCTTTATGCCTCACCTGAAGAAGTGGCTGAAAACCGAGCCGCCCAAAACCCTCGGCCGGATAGCCGCCGAGACCCTTCGGAAACAGACAAAGAAAAATTTCGGAACCCGCCCAAAACGCTGGCAGACCTGGATTTATAAACACTATCCTGAATAAATCCGCCACATGATTTTCCTTGCAATGCGTTGGGACGGCGGATATACAAAAAGAAAAACATTCAGGAACGGATCAGGATTGATGAAAACAGCGGTATCAAAAGACATGCCTAATACGGCCGGGACGGAATGCCCTTTTACGATTCATGTAAACAAGCTCAACGAATCGGGTTATGAAGCGGCCCTGGCGGGGCTGGCTCACAATAAAAAACAAAGCCCGGAGAAGATGACCGCCGTGGCCGAGCGGTTGTCGGACAAAGACGGCGGGCATAATAAATTTCTCGAAAGCATCTATGTCTGGCTGGATGTCAGAGCCCCCCGGTACTGGTGGCAGGAGGCCGATACATTCCGGCTGTCCACCAAGCAGTCTGAGAGTACCATGCATACGCTGACCGGCGAACTGTTGGCGGTCGATCTCGAAAACCCCGGCTCCGTAGAGGCGTTTAGGCGGCAAAACTTTGAGCCGGACAGTTGCTCTCTCGATACGCTTAAAGAGATTTACCGGGCCGCTGAAAACAAAGACC
This sequence comes from Phycisphaerae bacterium, assembly GCA_018433925.1. Classification (GTDB taxonomy): domain Bacteria; phylum Planctomycetota; class Phycisphaerae; order Sedimentisphaerales; family Anaerohalosphaeraceae; genus JAHDQI01. Next base: position 6,836 of record JAHDQI010000415.1, read on the forward strand.
TGGTGGGCGTCAAAAAACGCCTGCCGGAGGGCTTTCTGCAAACGCGGATGTGGTGCATGAGCTACCGGACGCTGCGCAACCTGATCCTCCAGCGGCGCACACATCGCCTGCCGCACTGGAAGGAGTTTATAAGACAAACACTCGCTCAACTCGACCATCCCGAACTGCTGCCGGGACGGTCCGCCGACTAATATCTCTGCCGGAACCAATGAGCGATTTGCCGGGCAGGAACCGTATCCGCTTTTTCGGCCAGTTTGTCTGTTTGGCCGTGTCCGCCGCCGGTCAGGATATCGAAACATTCCGTGCGCCGGCCGTGGATGGTTTGGAGACGTCCGATCAGGCCAATGTCCGCAACGGCACTGTGAGCACAGCCGTTAGGACAGCCGGAAACAGCGATCTTCTTTCCTGCCAGGTCAATCCCTTCCAGCCCCTGCATTTCCACGGCGATCTCTTGGGTGCTGACCAGGGCCCGCGGGCAGGAGGCCGCCCCCGGACAGGCAACCACGCAGGGCAGGTTCGCAAACCCCTGTAATTCCTTCGGCAGAGCAAACGGCTTCGGCCCATACAGCTCCAGCCCATGCGAAAGATTAATGCGCAAAACGGCATCCCCCTCCTGGGCGATCTCAGCCAGTTGTATGGCTTGACGAGGATCGATATTCCCATTGGGCAGTTGCAGTACATGAAGCCGCCTCATTCCAGTCCGGCCCCGAGACAGAACAATAGCCGGCCACGGGTGCTGCCGCCGAAGAGCCCGAAAACGCTCATCCAGTTGCCTGCGAAATACGTCATTCCCCAGCCGCTGCCGCACATGCCGCAGCCGGGCCTTGGACCGGTTCTGCCGATCCCCCAGTTCAATAAACAACTCCAGCGCTGCCCGTGCCAGCAGGATAACATCTTCAGCCGGCATGTTTTCATAAAGCACAATACCGGTTTGCGGACGTGGGCCCAGCGAACCGGCCCCAATGACCTGAAATGAGCAGTCCGCCTGTACAACGAAACCGAGGTCGCTTATATACGGGCAGGCGTGATGATTGTCGCGGCCTGAAAAACTGACCTTAAATTTTCGCGGCAGCGAATGCTCTGCGGACATTTCCAGCAGAGTCTCCCTGACCAGTCGTGCCAGGGGCAGGAGGTCAAAACCGAGCTCATCGAATTCACACGCCGGGCAGATAGTAATATTGCGGACCGAATCACCGCAGGCGCCATAGGTGTTCAGCCCGATCAACTGCAATTCCTGAGTTACCTGCGGCACACACGGATCCGGCAGGTCGTGCATCTCGATATCCTGCCGCGTGGTAATATGCAGCGGCACACCGGGTGTATAGCGCTCGGCCAGGGCCGCCACCTGCCGCCATTGTTTCCAGCCGATCCGGCCGGCAAACACCGGTATCCGCTGCATGGATCTCCCCTCCTGCTTTTGCGGATAGGTTCCCAGTAATCGTGAATTCATGTTTGAAGAACCGGTGTTTGGCTCGGCCGAATCGATCTGGACGGATTGCCGTTTCATGGTCAGCTCCGGGAAGCAGCCGTCTTCAGCGGACGTGTATGAATGCCGCATTCCCCGCCGCATTTGCTGGTTCCAATCCAGCGTCCGGCTCGCTCATCAGCTCCCTGGGAAATGTGCGTGCAGGGAGCACAGCCGAGAGAGCGATACCCCCTGGCATATAAGGGATTAACAGGGACCTGATAGACAGCCAGGTACTGCCAGATCTCCCGTTCGTACCAAATCAACACGGGATTGAGTTTAACCAGACCCGCATCTCTCTCTTCCACTTCCTGAAAATCCGTGCGGGTGCGGCCCTCGGTGCAGCGCAGACCGGTAACCCAGCAGGCCACGTTCATCTCGTCAACGGCCTGCCGGGTTGGTTCGACCTTGAGCAGGTCGCAGCAGCGGTCCGGATCGGTTTTGTATAATTCCTCCGGAATCTCCACCTCATTCCTGAATACCCGGAGTTCCGGATACCTGGCGACCTGCTCGTGCATAAACCGTACCGTCTCAGCAGGTTTGTAACGAGTAGTGACAATAAAACCGGGGATGTCGGGGCTGACTCGTTTGGCCAGATCCCAGATGACCACGGAATCTTTTCCCAGACTGTTGGCTACCACCAGCCGTTCGCCATATTTTTTCCAGGCGGCCTCGATCAAGGTCAGCGCCCGATCGACCTTCTCGGCAAAATTCAGCCCTTCCACCAGTTCCTTCACATTCTGATTGGCAAACTCTTTCAACATAAATTTTAACCTTTCCAGAAAAATTTCGTTCAGTTTAAATCTGGTATTCCGGCGGTTTCATCTTGCCAAACGGCAGATGATTCCATAAGCGTTCGTGAAAATAAAAAACTCCGATTTTGAGCAGCGTATCAACCACACCGATTTTGGCGGCATCATCGATCCGGCCGATGACCAACCAGGCGGTCAGAAACGTCACCACCGTCCCCCCCGTCCGCCATGTGACTGCCTTAAAAATGCTTCGCAGATGACTTTCCATAAACGTTTATACTCCTCTTATTCCCATAGATATAGTAGGTTATGTATTCAAAAAAATTTATATGACATAATTACCGATATAGGCGGCCTCGCATTCCTGCTCCTGCCGGACCATATCCTCAAGCGTGATCTTGTCCATGATATCCGAGATTGACGCATTAGTTTTCGTAAACAGCCATTTTTCGCTGAAATCACCTGCTTTAATTCGTTTCGGTTTAGACAGTTTTCCGCTGTCATCTGGGCGAATTGATTCGACAAACCGGATAATTTGTCCAACGGTGATCTGGCCCGGCTTTTTGGCCAGTACATATCCGCCGTGTTTTCCTCGAACAGAAAGTACAAAACCACCCTGTCGCAACTGGCTGAGAATGACCTCCAGAAACCGTGTTGGGATATCCTGAGTGTCCGCCACTTTTCTGACGCCAACCGGCTCTCGGCTATTTTGTAAAGCCAATTGAATCAGTGCCCGCAAAGCGTAGCGGCTTTTTTGTGATATTTTATAATACTCGTACATTATTACCTCACTATATCAGTCGGATTAATGATGTTTAATTCTAAAAAAATTTAAACGTCTTTGCAACTGTTTTTTTAAAAATTTTTGATTCCCTGTTAAAATTTTTGTAATCATATTTATAATAATGGTTTATACTCTTTAGAAATCGCTCGTTTTTTGACGATACATAGAGTTATGGAACAATTTTGCCCATTGATTGATAAAATGAATTTACAACAGTTTACGCCGCTGGCCGTAGCGATCCTGCTGGGGGGGCTGATCGGTATTGAGCGGGAAATCCACAAAAAGCCGGCCGGGCTTCGAACCAATGCACTCATTTGCCTTGGGGCGGCCCTGCTGACCATGATTGCCCGGACCACCGCAGGGGGGGAGGATGGCTCCACACGGATTATCCAGGGGATTATCACGGGCGTCGGCTTTATCGGGGCCGGAGCGATTATGCGCGATCAAGCCAATATTTATGGAGTAACCACCGCCGCCACGATCTGGATCGTAACGGTCATCGGGATTGCCTGCGGGTATGAACTCTATCGGCTGGCTGTCTTTACAACCATCCTGTCGCTGCTGATTCTTTTCGGGCTGGGGCAACTGGATCGAAAAATTCAAAAACACGTCGATAACGGAATCCACCAACACACAAAAGAATCCGGCCAGTAATCAGTTCCACCATGGTGTTTATGGACTGCCGCAGGATGGGTTTTGACTTATTTTAGGGGATGTCATATAATCTGCACTTGCCGATAAAATTCAAAATTCAGACAAGCGGAGATTCATGAAACCGATTTATATTGGAGCGACGCTGCGGGACTGCGGGAAGACCTCGGTCAGCGTGGGCATGATGCAGATTTTGCGTCAGCGCGGGCTGGAACCGGGTTATTGCAAACCCGTCGGGCAGCACTATGTTCGCTATCAAGATAAAAATATTGATGAGGACGGCGTGCTGATGCACCAGGTCTTTCACCTGCCGGACGAGCCGTATTACCTGAGCCCGATTGCCATCGAACGTGGGTTTACCCGCAAGTTCATCGAAAATCCGGATGTGAAGCCCCTTGAAAAGCAGATTCTCGATGTGGATGCCCAGTTGCGGGCCGCCCATCCGATGATTATCTACGAAGGGACCGGCCATGCGGGAGTGGGAAGCTGTTTCGGCTTGTCCAATGCCCGAGTCGCCCAACTGCTCGGAGCCAAAGTTGTCATCGTCACGGCCGGGGGCATCGGCCGGCCCATTGATGAGATCGCCTTGAGCTTATCGCTGTTTCGAGATTACGATGTGGACGTTCTGGGTGTGATTTTAAACAAGATCCTGATCGATAAATACGACTCGGTTCGGCAGGCCGTCTCAAAAGGTCTGTCCCTGCTTGATACGCGGCTTCTGGGGGCGATTCCCTATGATCCGGGCCTGGCGGAATTTACGGTCGGCCAGGTGGCGGAGGAATTCAGCTACCGGGTGCTGTGCGGTTCCGATGCCCTGAACAATCGGATTCACCATACGGTCATCGCCGCGATGGAACCGCAGCATGTGTTTGAGCATGTTGTGGATCACACGTTGGTGATTATGCCCGGCGACCGGGTGGATAACATTCTGATCTCCATTTTACTGTTGTCCAAACAGGCCGAACGAACGGGCGGGATGATCCTCAGCGGCGGATTTGAGCCGCATCCGACGATTGAGCCGCTGCTCCGGGCCAGCCAGATTCCGGTCCTGATCAGCGAGGATGACACCTTTACCGTCAGCGCCCGGATGAAGGACCTGGGCTTCAAGATCCGCTCGTACGATACCGATAAGATCACCCGGCTGCATCAACTGGTGGATGAATACGTCGATATGGACCAAATCCTCAAGGCCCTCGAAGATTAATCAGGGAATATTCTTTTTAAATGGGAGGGGTATTTTTTAAAGAGCGGTCAAGTCACATTGGGAAACTTTCAAGCGGGCCACTTTTTGTCTGATTTTTGTCGAAAAGGGCTAAATGTTCGTTTATGGGCTGGAAATGCGGTTTTTTGGAGGTTTTATAGGTATTATTCCTGATGCCAAGTTTGTCCATTCCTTTTCCTTTTTTGTCCACTCTTTGTTCTGTTTTGTCCGTTTTTTGGCCAAAAATTGCCGCTTTTTTTCCTGTTTTTTCCGAGTTTTGCCAGCGTTTTAACGTTGCCGAGGGAAAAGAAACAAGGAAACCGCCTTTGGCGGAAACTGATTTTAAACCCCCTCCCTTTCTTTGCCGGCCCTTCGTAAGCCGGCGGGCTAAGAGCCCACCCTACCGCTTTTATCTCTTCTGCACTTTTCAAAAAGCTCCTGAGCTTACAGGGGGTATTCTACCATAGATATATTAAATATCAAGTATAAAATATTAAAAATTAGAAAAATGTTGAAATTTTTAAGATTTATTGGACATGGAACGGCGGCAACCATTATGAATGCCTGGAGATAAACGACTTGTGCATGGCCGTCTCTGAGGCATTTAAAATAAACCTGTCAATCCAAGAAAAACTTTTTCCCTTTTTCTGCCAAGGGAAATGGATTATTGAGGGGGTGTGTCCAGTTGAAAGACTTCTTCGACCTGCCTGCCGAAGGCGCGGGCGATGCGGATGGCCAGCATCAGCGAGGGGCAGTACTTGCCCTGCTCGATGGCGATGATCGTCTGGCGGGTGACGCCGACCTTCTCAGCCAGGGCCTGCTGGGTCATCTGGCCGGCGTCAAACCGAAGCCGACGAATCGTATTGGTGAGTTGATCCTTACTCATTGCCTTCTTTCCCATGGTACAAAAGGAATAGGAATTGGACTGTTCCGGCGATAAAAAAACCGCAAAGGAGGGCCAGCGGGATTGACCACATCGGTACCATGCCCCGACCACCGACAAGATAAAAGGCAATAACTAAAGCAAGAAACACATAAGCAATAAAAACATGGTTACCGACGTTGATCGATCTTTGTATCAGAAAAAACTCTCGTTCGTCATACTGCGGTTTATTATTCCGTTTACGTATTCGGGCATTTAAAAAAAACATGAAACCTACACACAAACTGGCATAGGCCAACCCAATGATTAAATATTTAGGGCCTTTGATGTCTGCATAAGCCGCAACCCCGAAGAGCAGCATTATTGCAATTGTTATCACACAGGCAATCCGGAAATCCTTCCACGCTTTTTTCTGCATGCGGTTCATACGTCGCTGCCTCCTTTTCTGTATGCAATCAGATAGGTCAGGGACTCAATAAATACGAAAACTACGGGGGCAAGACACACGCAGATCGGCAGGATGTTAACATTGATGAGCGCCCCGGGTCCGTTATAGAGCCAGATTCCCATCGCCAGTAACACAAAGAACATGTAGGAAGCGATGAATCCATTGTTTTTGGCCAACTCTTTGATTGCCCGGTCTCGTTCATCCACAATAGCGGGGTCGTCTTTTTTGACAAATACGCCGCAAAGATACCCGAGAATACCGGTGTTGACGAAGAGGAACCCCCGCCAGGCGAACGGGAATCCTTTTGCGGCAGTCCAGTAAACAACGATCATGCAACTGACAAAAAACGCTATCCCTATCGAGATCAGTGTGATCCAGGATTGTTTCTGCAAACGATTCATGCCTGGTCTCCTCCTTTGCCACAGAGAATCAGGATTGTCACTGCGATGGCCGAACAGACCAGGGCGGCCCCCATTGTAATCACCATCAGCCAAGACATTTTCTGAATGCGATTCATTTTCCTGTCCTTTCCAATGTATATTCAACTATACATAATGTATACTATACCGTACTATATGTCAAGTTATTTTTACATATATTTTGAAAAAATTTTTATCGTTCCTTTTCCAGATATTTTGGGGTTCCCAGTCGGGACAATTTTACATATTGTCCTTCTATTTTGTAGATCATTACGATATCGTCGTAAACATAACAATCATACCATCCCGATCCTTGGGCAGGAATCGAGTTTACTGCGTATTTTTTTGATAAGTCCTTTCCCTGATGTAGGATAGAGACTGCCTGAAAAAGTGCTTTTCGAATCTGAGGAGATTGCTTCAGTCTCTTTTCGAGTTGCTTATAATCTTTTTTGAATTCATCCTTCCAATGAATTCTCAACGCTCAAGCTCCTCAAAAAGCTCCTCAACACTTTTGGCCTCATGCAGACCAATGCCTGCGTCTACTTCATCCATGATTCGTTTGGTTTCTTCGTTAAACTCCAGATATTCGAGGGGTATTCTGCCCTGGTTGTCGATTTGCCCCAGAAACATTTTGATGGCCCCGGACATACTAATCTGCATTCGGCTGAGGATTTTCGAGACCCTTTTTTTCAGATCCTCATCCACACGTATTTGAATTGTCGTTGTTTTTCCTGCCATAATAAACTCTTTTGTAGTGAAATTGTCATTACATTGTCACTACATATACTATCGCATATTTCGCCGTTTGGTTCAAGATATTTTTATAAAAAAAGCCGTCCCCGTGTTGTCGGGGACGGCGGTATTTAAATCTGCCGGTTTTTACATCGGCAGCAGGATCACGACTCCGGCCATCCATGAATTGGAGAGGATTGCCAGATCTTCGAGGTCCACTTTTCCGTCGTTGTTGACATCTCCCGGCAGGAGGGTTCGGCTGGCCTGGGGGGTTCCGCCGTAGGCGCCCATGTTGATTCGTCCGCCGTTGTAGGGGGCTTCCCGGGAGATATCGGAGGCGGGGTCGCCGGCATCGAGGCAGGGGGAGTTTTGCGTGATAAAGTCATCGACCCAGCCGCCCTGTCCGAAGGGTCCTTTGGGCTCCCAGTATCCGCCGGTGCTGAGGATATGGTAATTGTTGTCGTTGGGGTCGGGGCAGGCGGGATTGGCAAACAGGGGATCGACGCTGATATCGTGCGGGCCGGGCGAGGCCGTTCCGCCGTAGTTCCAGTACGCTCCCGGATTGCCGGGCTGCTCATTTTCAAACACGCAATTATAATCAATTTGCGGCGAGGCCCCCTGGGTGAAAATTCCATTGCCGATATTAAAAGCGATGATATTATTGGCCACCGTCGGTTCTACACTATTCCAGCATACCAACGCCCCTTCATTATTTTCGGTGAATGTGTTATTGATCACGTCCATGTCATTGTCTGATCCCATACTGAGATAGATACCGCCGCCGGCGGAGGCGTTATTCCCGGCGAAAAGGTTGTTTTGAATTGTCGTGACGGCATCGGTTCGCAGGGTATCGCCAAAGAACGCGCCGCCTCGTGACATTGCTTTATTCATTCGAAACTCATTTTCGAGAAAGCAAGACAGCGTGCGGTGCGTATAAACAGCTCCCCCATCCTGGGCGGCATTGTTTACAAATATACTGTTTCGGCAGTCCAGGGGGGCTGAGTTCCAGGTATGGTAGATGGCGCCGCCGTCTTCGGTGGCGGAGTTGTTTTCAAGCCGGCAATCGATTACCTTTATGTTGACGGTTCCGCCGCCGATGCAAATGGCGCCTCCGATTTCGGCTGAGTTGTTTCTGAAGGTGCACTGCTCGAACACAGCGCCGCCGGAAAATTCGCTGAAGGAGACGCCGCCCCGGTCGGCATAGCAGTTCTCGAAGATGCATTGCCGGAACGTGATTTCGCCTCGCAGGTAGACGACTCCGCCGGAGGGTTTGGATTCGCCTCCTTCGGGATAGCCATAGCCGTTGATGATTTTTATGCCGCGAACGACGGTATCGGTGGTTTCTCCTTCATGGATCCAAAAGCCGCGGCGCGGGGACGCGGCACTGCCCTCGCAATCCAGACAGGTCGCGGCGACACAGGATGGATCATTGGGGTCCGTACTTCGCAGGGTGATGGCTTTGCCTCTTGTTTCAATGCCTCGGTCGCCCCAGTGATCGAACCCTCGATAGATGCCGATGCCGAGGACGATTTCATCGCCGGGGTTGGCGTTGTCGATTGCCTGCTGGATGCCAAAATAGTCGCCTGAGCCGTCGGCCTCGACCGTGATCACCGCGGCAAAGGACAAACCGCAGGCCGACAGTACGAGCATAAGAAGTGCCGTGTGTCGCATTGATTACCCTCCTTAAAATAATGTTGCAGATGTTCGATTAACCCTTTTCCTAATCCAGAAAAATACCACATATACGTTGGTTTGTCAAGATAGATTGGGTTGAATATGGGGTATTCGGGCAATTATTTTTCGATCTGAAGCATCCTTAATTTAGTGCGGGTTCCTCCCGCTGCGGAAAAACCGCCGGGTGATCCGTCCGCGCGAATAACGCGATGGCAGGGAATGATCAGGGGCAGGGGGTTGACGGACATGACCTGTCCGATGGCCCGGACTGCATTTGGGCGGCCGATTTTGTGGGCGAGCCAAGAATAGGTTATTGTGTGTCCGTATTTAACGGTTTTCAGGGCCTTCAGCACATTTTTTTGGAAATCGGTCCGGCCGCGGAGGTCGGTTGGAACTTTGCTAAAATCCACATAATTTCCTTCAAAATAAGATTTTATGTCATTTTGGACAGGGCTGAAGTACAAGGGATCATTATAAGGGGCGTCTAATCCTGATAATAAGATGCCCCTTATCCTGTCTGGGTTATTGATGGGCAGGCAGGTTCGGATGATCGCTTGTTTATTGCCTGCGAGGCCGAACCAGCCCCAGCGGGTCCAGAATATCGAGTAATAAAGTTTTTTCATGGCGCCTGAATTTTAACAAAAAACGGAAACTTTTCCTTTAAGCAAATGCAAAAGCCGTCATTTTGATTGACGGAGGGCGTTGAATATGGTACATAAGCCGTTTCTGTAAACAAGGGAGAATGTCTGTCTTTATAACACGACGGATGCGGCCGTACTTTATGACCCTGGATGAGCTGAGAAAGCAGATTGATACGATTGACGAGAAGCTCGTGGAGCTGGTCAATCAGCGTGCGCAGGTAGCCGCGGAGATCGGCAAGCTCAAACAGGCGGGCCATGAGCCGATCTATGTTCCGCACCGGGAAAAGGCGGTGCTGGATAAGATCGCGGCGCTGAATCAGGGTCCTCTTCCGAACAAGGCGATGCATGCGATCTGGCGGGAACTGATGAGCGGTTCTTTTTTTCTGGAACAACCGCTTCGGATCGGCTTTTTGGGTCCAAAGGGCAGTTTCAGCCATAACGCGGCGATTTTGAAATTCGGCCAGAGCGTGGACTATGAGCCGCTGGCGGATATTCGTGCGATTTTTGAGGAAATCAGCAAGGGACACTGCCATTTCGGGATTGTACCGATTGAAAACTCGGCCGGCGGGGGGGTGCGTGAATCGCTGGACGCCTTTATTGAAACCGACGTGATGGTTTGCGCCGAGGCGCACATGGCGATTCATCATAATTTGATGGCGACCTGTTCGATGTCGGAGATTGAGCGGATTTATTCGCAGCCGGAGGTTTTTGCGCAGTGCCGCAACTGGCTGGCGGGGGCGTTTAAGGAGGCCAAGACGATCCCGGTGGCCTCGTCGTCGCGGGCGGCCCAAATGGCGGCCGAGGAGCCGGGTTCGGCGGCGATTGCCGCGACGATTGCCGCGGAGATTTACGGGCTGAAGATTCTTTGTGAAGATATCGAGGATGTTTCGAACAACATCACGCGTTTTCTGATTATCAGTAAAGAGGACGCCCAGCCGACCGGGGACGACAAGACGATTGTGCTGTTCAGCACGGCTCACCGGACCGGGGCGCTGGTGGATGTTTTGAATGTGTTTAAGGAATATGATATTAATATGACGAATATCGGGTCGCGTCCGAATAAGAAGCGCGAATGGGAATACTACTTTTTTGTGGATTTTCTGGGGCATAAGCAGGATGACCCTGTTGGCAAGGCGCTGGCCGAGGCCAAGGAGCACTGCCTGCAACTGTCTATATTGGGCAGTTTTCCCCGGAGCCGGAGTGTGCTGTAGAAAGCGAATGAATCGAAACCGACTTAGAGGCAACAGGAGCAGACCATGAGAAAACCGTTTCTTGCCGGCAATTGGAAAATGAATATGAACAGCGCCACGGCGGTGAACCTGGCGGCCGGACTGGCCAAGGAGCTGGCTGAGATCCGGACGGTGGACGCGGCGGTCTGCCCGCCGTTTGTGTATCTTCAATCCGTGTCGGCGGCGCTGTCGGCCTCGGATATCGCCGTTGGCGCGCAGGATGTTTACTTTGAAGGCAACGGGGCCTTTACGGGGGAAATCAGTTGCGAGATGCTCAAGGACTGCGGGTGCCGCTATGTGATTATCGGTCACTCGGAGCGGCGGCATGTTCTCGGCGAAACGGATGCGCTGATTAACCGGAAAATCAAGGCCGCCATCGGCCGCGGGCTGCTTCCGATCTTCTGCGTGGGCGAGCTGCTCGAAGAGCGGGACGGGGGCCAGACCAATGCGGTTGTCGCCGACCAGGTCAGAAAGGGGCTTGCGGGCATTTCGTCCGACCAGGTCAAGACGATTACGGTTGCGTATGAGCCGGTCTGGGCTATCGGGACGGGCCGCACGGCCACGCCGGAGCAGGCGCAGGAGGTTCACGCGATGATTCGCGGTCTGCTGGGTGAGCTGTATGATCCGGCGGTTGCCGACGGCCTGCGGATTCAGTACGGCGGCTCCGCCAAGCCGGGCAACACGGCCGAGCTGATGGCTCAGCCGGATGTGGACGGCCTGCTGATCGGCGGGGCCAGTCTGAAGGTCGAGGATTTTTCCGCTATGATTAAAACAGTTGCTGAAAAACAGAAATAATAACGTTCAGGAAGGGTACGCAATATGATGCTTCCGCTGGCCAAAATTTCGTTACTGATGCATGTGATGATCGTGCTGTTTATCGCCATTGCCCTGCTGCTGATTCTGGTGATTTTGATTCAAAAGGGCAAGGGCGGCGGTATGGGCGCGATGTTCGGGGGCATGGGCGCCTCGAGTCTTCTCGGTTCGAAGACGGGCGATTTTCTTACGTGGGTGACCATCGGGCTGGTGGCGCTGTTTCTGGTGCTGGCCGTGCTGATGAACAAGCACTTTAAAACGCAGATTAGCGGGGACTTGATGATTCCGCCTGCGCAGGCCCTGCCGATGGAAGGGACGGAGGGCGTTTCCCAGCCGGCGGGTGAAGCGGCGGGCGAAGCGGTCGCCCCGCCGATGCAGGAAGTCCAGGAGACGTCGGCCGAGGTTGCCGAAGAAGCCGAAGCGGCTGTTGAAACAGCGCAGGAAGAGGCCCCCTAACCGGCTTTCAGAGCCAACAAGATCGGGATATGCCTATATGATAAGCAGTATGACAGGATTCGGTCAGGCGGCCAGCGAGGCCGACGGTGTGCTCTATACCGTAGAGATCCGTTCGCTGAACAACCGGTACCTGAAGACCCAGCTTCGGATGCCGGATATCGCGGCCTTTCTCGAGGATGATCTGGAGAAACTGCACCGCAATCTGCTGCACCGGGGCAGCGTGAGTTTTTCGCTGCGGATGAAAAATGTTGCCGGCCGGGTGATGGCTGACATTGATGAGCAGGCCCTGCGGACTTATATGGAACGGCTGACGGCGCTGATCCCGGACGACGGGGATTCGCCGTTTCGCGTGGATCTGGCGGCGATGCTGTCGCTGCCGGGCATTGTCCAGCCGCTGACTCCGGATCCGGCGACGCTTGAGACGATGCGTCAAACGGTGCTTTTGCTGACGGAAGAGGCGATTGCCCAGCTCAAGAAGACCCGTCTGGAAGAAGGGCATCTTTTGACGGAAGACCTGAAGGACAACTGCCGTTCGATTCGGGACAAGCTGGAGACTATCCGGACGCGCAAGGGCGCGGTGGTGCAGGAATATCACCAGCGTCTGAAAAAGCGGGCGGGCGATCTGCTGGCCCAGGCGCAGTTGAATATGGATGAGGCGATGCTGGCGCGGGAGGTGGCGATTTTTGCCGAGCGTTCGGATATTTCCGAGGAGCTCATTCGGCTGGACAGTCACCTGGGCCAGTTTGAGGCGTGCATGGACAACGGGGGGCCGGCGGGCCGGCGTCTTGATTTTATCGCCCAGGAACTGCTTCGGGAGGCCAACACGATTGCCAGCAAGGCCGCCGACGCCGTGATTGCCCAGTGCGTGATCGATATCAAATGTGCCGTGGATCGAATCAAGGAACAGGTGCAGAACATTGAATAGCCGCCGTCCTGAAATCCGCCGCGATGGAAAAGACCTTTCGAAGGGGACGCTTGTGATTTTGTCCGGTCCTTCGGGGGTGGGCAAAAGCTCGATCAGCCGTGAGTTGATCCGTCGGCTGGGGGCGTTTTTCAGCGTGTCGATGACCACCCGGCCCCGGGGGGCGGGGGAGGAAGAGGGTCGCGATTACCGGTTTGTCAGCCGGGAGGAGTTTGAAGAGGGGCTGCGGAACGATGCGCTGATCGAGCACGCCGAGGTGTTCGGGCATTATTACGGGACGCCTCGCGGTCCGGTGGAGGAGGCGCTGGCCGCCGGTCGCATCGTGCTGCTTGAAATTGACGTGCAGGGCGCCCGCCAGGTGCAGAAGCAGTACCCGCAGGCGGTTTCGATTTTTATCCTGCCGCCCCGGCCGAAAGACCTGGCCGACCGGATTGACCAGCGGCAGCGCGGGGAAGACGAATCGCAGCGGAAAAAGCGGCTGGAGAAGGCGTCCGATGAAATGGCGGCCGCTTTTCAATATTATGAATACCAGGTAGTCAACGATGACCTCGAGCAGGCCATCCGTGAAGTGATTGATATAATCCAGGGAAAAATCGGAGACCGAATATGATCGAAGAATTAAAAGACACAGCGATTCTGAACAAGGTGGGCGGGCGGTTTAAGCTTTCGTCGATGATCCAGAAACGGATGCTTGAACTGATGGAAGGCGGGCGGCCGCTGATTACCGACACCGAAGGCATGACCGCGATTGAGATTGTCATCGAGGAAATCAAGCAGGATAAGATCGCGGCCGATGACGGCACCGGCACGACCGAGAAGCCGAAGAAAAAGGATCCTTTCTAAACAAGGTCCCCGATGACGGAACAGGCGGCTCCACTGCGGGAGAAAAAGATTCTGCTGGGCGTGTCGGGCGGGATCGCGGCGTACAAGGCCGCGGACCTGGCCAGCCGGCTGACCGGCGGCGGCGCGGCGGTACAGACGATTCTGACGGCGGCGGCCCGGGAACTGATCGGCGTCAAGACCTTTGAGGCGGTCACCGGCGGGGCGGTTTTTACGGATTTGTGGAGCGGGCCGGAGAGCTTTCGGATCGGGCATATCCAGCTTGCCGACTGGGCCGACGCGATTGTCGTGGCTCCGGCGACGGCGGATGTACTGGCGAAGACGGCCTGCGGTCTCTGCGATGATCTGCTCAGCACGACCCTTTGTGTCTGCTGGGAAAAGCCGATCCTGCTGGCTCCGGCGATGAACACGAAGATGTGGACCAACCCGGCCACACAGGCCAATCTCCGCGTGCTGCAAGAGCGAAATCTGCGCCTGGTCGGCCCGGCGACGGGACGGCTGGCCTGCGGAAGCGAAGGCCCCGGCCGGATGGCCGAGCCCGCCGACATCCTGGCGGCTCTGGCCGAACTGCTGTCATAATCTTCTCCTGAATTTTCACACTCCTTTCCAGCAAGAAGCACCGCGGTTGTTTCTATTGACGGGAAGCGGGGTATTTTTCCATTGATCTTTATGCCAAGGTTTATATTCTTTAGGAAAACGGTTTTTTGGATATGCGGGAGGACAGCATGAAAAAGGGATGGATCCTTGCGGTGGTGATGGTGTACGGATGTGCGGGGTACCAGGTAGCGCGGGTGCCGCAGCCGCAGGGCACCTCCGTGCCGGCGATTTACGCGGCCGCGCAGATCGGCCAGTCGGCCACGCGCAACCAGGCGCTCCGCCAGCTTGCCTACCGAGACAGTCTGACCGAGTCCGAACTGCTGTATATGATTGACCTGCTTTCCATTCGCAAGGGCACCAGCGAGCAGCTCCGGGATGTGCTGCTGACGATTCTCAACAATCCTTCGGCCGGTTTCCAGACCAAACAGCGCATCTCCGGCGCCGTGCCCAATCTCGGCCTGGCCCCGCTGGATCAAAAGGAACTTGTCGATGCCCTGGCTCCCCGGCCAACCCAATCTACCAAAGACCAAGAAGCGGTCGTTCCGCCGAGCGAAATCGAATAAAAAGAAATCAGATTGGCTGATGCCTAATAGGTGTTGACTGGAGCTGGCGGGAATCGAACCCGCATCTCCGCGATGCGACCGCGGCGCACTCCCATTATGCGACAGCCCCGAAGGTATTGCATGGGGTATTATAGCCGGTGTTTCGGGGAAATCAAATTTTTTTCAAAAAAGACCTGATCGGGTCTTTTTCGTCAGTATTTTGGGTCTCCGGCCGGGCGTGGGCGGTTTCTGCATAAAGCGGGCCTGAACATCGGCCGAAAAGACCATTGCGGCCGATTGAGATTTTGATAAACTGAATGCTATTATCGGCGTAAAATGAAGGAGGCAGGTTCGCACAAATCCGCGCATTGAGGAATAAAAACATGAGAAATGTACAAAATTACGGTTTTTTGGTTCTTTTTGTCATTATTATCCTTATGGCCGGCTGCCAGGAAAGCTCGGCGACAGAAACGGCCCGGCCGGCTGTTCAGACGTCAGCGCCGACGGTTGCCCCTGAGCCGCCGGGTGTCATTGAATCGGCCGTCCCGAAGGCCAGGGAGATTGCGGCCGCTCCGGTTGTTGAAGGGCCGAGCATTCTGGTGACGAAGGATTCCCATGATTTTGGTGATATCGGACCCGGTTCGAATCATGTTTGCGAATATACCTTCAAAAACATCGGATCCGAAACCCTCGTGATTGACAAAATCCAAAGCACGTGCGGGTGCAGCGTGCCGCAGATGAAGAAGAATGATTATACGACGGGCGAAGAGGGTATCATCACGGTGCGTTTTCATGCTCCTAACAGCAAAGGGGCAACGACCAAGCACCTCTACATTCTCAGCAACGATCCCAAGCATCCTCGTGTGCAGCTTGAGCTGAAGGCGACGGTTTCCGTGAAGGTGGCGGTGGAACCGGAAGAGGCCTCGCTGCTGCTGAATAAGCCGAACGCGGGCCTGGGTCCTATAACGGTTAAGGGAACTGACGGCAGCCAGTTTGCCATTACCAAATTTACCTCGACGAATAACGCGATTGCCTGTGATTTTGACCCGAAGCGCAAGGCCTCGGAGTTTGTGCTCCAGCCGGTCGCCGATCCGAATCTGCTTGCCAGGTATCCCAATGGCGTCATGCAGATTGAGGTCGATCATCCCCAGGGCGGGATTCTGCTGGTTCGCTATTCGGCGGTTCCGAGATATGAGGTCAACCGGCCGCGGATTATCCTGCAAAACGCCCAGCCCGGCCAGAAAGAGCAGAAAGAGGTGCTTGTCAAAAGCAATTACGGCGAAACGCTGGAGATTGCCAACGTTTCTTCGCGGCTTGGGTACATGAAGATCGTGGGGCGTGAAATTGAGGAAAACGCGCTGAAACTGACGATAGAGATCAATATGCCCGATAAGGAAACGGCGACGCGGCGCTATTTTTCGGATGAATTGAAGATTACCTTCGAAAATGAGCAAGAGGTTGATATCCGCGTCAGCGGCTGGTTTAAGACCTAAGTGCCGGGATCGGCGCATGGCGGTGTGTAAAAAACGGT
Organism: Phycisphaerae bacterium; assembly: GCA_018433925.1. GTDB lineage: Bacteria > Planctomycetota > Phycisphaerae > Sedimentisphaerales > Anaerohalosphaeraceae > JAHDQI01. The sequence continues at coordinate 23,416 of JAHDQI010000415.1, forward strand.
AAAAAAGACCGCGGTAAAGACCTGAAAACAGGGAACCGAGGATGGGTTTGAAAGGTCTAACAGAAGGATGATGAGATGCATTTCGGGCCTTTGTGTTGGCGATATACTGGAGATATGAATGCTTAAAACGCTTCGGATCGCGAGTATTCTTACCGTCGCCGCCGCCGCGGTTGTCAGCGGCGGAGTCGGTTTTGTTGCGCTTCGGCCCGATCCGCAGATCCAGGATTTTTTAAATCGGGAAGGGGTTGTTGAACAGTTTCGCGGCCGAGCCACCCCGATTGCTCAAAAAGAGGACACGATTTCTCCTCTTGAGGCATCCGCCAGGGCCTTTGCCCTTCGAATCGATCCGCCTCCTCCGCCTAAACCCCCCAAGCCCCCATCGCCTCCACCTGATCCCAAGCCGGCCCAGCCGCCAGTGGATGTTGTTAAGCCGCCTCAGGAGATTCGACGGCCGCAGATGACTGCGAAGTTTACCCTTGTTGCCACGGCTCGCTATCCGGATGAGCCGGAACGATCGATGGCGCTGCTGAAAAGCGTGCAAAATGAATTTACCTGGTATCGCCAGGGGGATCCGGTGGGCCATTTGGAACTGCATGAGGTTCGTGACGGCTCTGTGGTGTTGTACCAGGGGGGGCAGTTGAATTCCGAGATTTTTATGCCGAACCCGCCGACGGCCAAATCTTTGCTGAAAGGGGATGAATCGGCGACCGGCTCTCCGGGGCCTTCGACGGTGACTGTCACGACCCCTCCACTGTCGGATCAGGATGTGGTTGTGACCACCTCGACCCCGCCGGAAAGTCCTTCGGAGTCTGAACGGCGCACGATTCCGTCGCGGCTGCCCACGGGCCAAAGAAGACCGGTTGCCTCCAGAAACTCCGCTATTCCCTCTCGGCCGGTACGGACCGCGCCGCAGCCCACTCCGGAGGAGCAAAAGGCCTCCATCGAAGAAAGCATATCGAGTATTCAGGAAATTATGAATGCTGTTCAGCCGGTTGAAGGGCAGAGCGAAGAGGCGATTCAGCAGGAGCAGGAGTCCTGGAAGCAGTTGATCAGTATTCTGGAGTATGAACGGGACAATATCGCCAAAGCCACGGGGGAAACACCTGAAAAGCCGGAATCATCGGAGGAATCGGAATCCGGAGAAGAAAAACCGGATGCTGAAGAAGAAAAGTCCGGCAAAATTCGGTAAGAATTACTTCCATCGCGAGGGCATTTATCCGATATAAAATCAGGGCGATTCCGCGTCCTTTGGGGGGAACCTTTGGGCGAGATAATGGTCTGATTTAGAGAACGCCGAAGGTGGTGTACACAAAAGTGACAAAAACTGAGTTTAGAGACGTAAATGTCCGATAACAAAAGAGATACTTGCCTTTTGTCAAGTCGAAAAAGGGCCGCGTTTCGGCGGTTCTTTTGCAGGTCGGTCGTAAAAAAACAAAACAGGATCGACTATCATAGGAATATACGATTGATAAGCGCATCAACGTTGAATTTTGGAGCCGGAAATGCAGTGGTATAAATTGGGTTTTCCAACCGGGGTAAAAACAAGCTGGGCGATTTGGGCCTTTGTGGTCCTGTTTCTGTGGTTTTCTGTTTCTTCCCGGGTTCCCGCGGCCGAGGAGGCAAAGCCGTCTGTGGACCGAAGCCGTGTGTATAAGCTTCGTTACCTGACGGCGGAAAAGGCGGAGGCGTATCTTACTCAACTGCATGTGGGGCGCCGAGTGAGCGCTCTTTCGGATAAGATTTTGATTGTAACGAGCGATCAGCCCGGCGACCTTGTGCGGACCTCCAGTGTGCTGGAAATCCTGGACAGCGAACTGCCGCGGTCGGTTCGCCGGTGGAGCCGGCAGGCGGATGTGGGTCTGCCGGAGATAAGCTTTCTCCTGTCGGAATTGAAACTGGCTGAGACGTATACAGGCACGCTGATGGACCCGCCCTCCAGCGGGGTCAGCGAGCCGATTATCCTGGATATGCATCATGAGATGCTGGTTGGGGTTGGGGCCGAGACCTTGCTTGACCGGGTTGATTCGATTGTGCAGGCCTGGACGAGCCAGCAGCGCCGGCAGCGGCCGGCGTCGGAGGCCGCAGAGGAGCCGAATGTGCCCCAGCCGGCCCAGGTTCTTGCCGGGCCTGATGCGCCTGTGCTGATGGAGGAACTGGCCGAGGTGATGGCCGCTCAGCCGCTGGTGGAAGCGGTCCCGGCCGCTGTGCCGCAGATGGAGCTGGTCCCGGCGGAGGAACCGGCCATCCCGCAGCCGGAGGTTACGAGCGATGAGGAATTTTTTACGACGGAACTGATCCAGGCCCTGACTACGGCGGAGGAAAACGCGCATCGGCTGCAGGAGAAAATCGAAGCCGAAAAGCGTCATCTTGAAAAAGAGACCGTCAAAACCCCTGTCGAGGCAAAGCCGGCCGCAGAACCGCAGCCGACTGAGGAGGCCGATCCGCTGCTTGCGATTCTTGAGGCCCTTCAGCGTCAATCGGAGCCGGCCGAAAAAGAGCCGCCGTCCGACGAGAAAACCATTGTGACCGAGGCGCTGCCGGAAGCGCCCATTGAAACGACACCGCCGGAGGCCCCCTCTGACCTGGCCCGGCTTGAACAGCAACTGGCCCGGCAGGAGCAGCAGATTGCCGAACTGAAGGCCCTGCTGATGGACCGGGCCGAGGCGCCGCGGGCTTCGGTTCGCGTGGCCCCGGAGATGTCCGAGCCGGAGATTCCGGAGGGGGACAAGGAGCTTGAGCTGACGATTACGCTGCCGGAGAAGGTGGAGATTACCTCGCTTCTGGAACTGGTGGGCAAGCAGCTTGGTCTGAATTACATGTACGACCCGGCCCAGGTGCGGGGCGATGTGACGCTGAAGATTCACGACGGCAAGATCAAGGTCAAAGATACTTATGCGCTGCTTGAGTCGGTGCTTCGTTTTCGAGGGTTTGTGATGACCCGGCGCGGCAACCTGGTGACGATTGTGCCGGCCAGCCAGATGAAACAGAGCGACCCGATTATCCGGGGTCCGGATGAGCCGATTGAGCCCGGCGATGTGATTGTCAGCAGTATTTTTCATTTGGATCATGTCACGCCGGCGGCGGCTCAGAAGATGCTGACGGACATGCAGCTTGGTACGGCGTTTGTGCCGGTGGCGGAGACGAACACGCTGATCGTGACGGACTATGCCTACCGCATGGATCGCGTTGAAAAGGTGATCACGATGGTGGATGTGGCCGGCGAGCCGAAGGAATTCAAGTTTCGCCAGTTGCGGTATATGGACGCGGCGAATATGACCAACAAACTCAAGACGCTGACGGCCCAGATGGAAGGGGTCACGGTTGCGGGGACGGCTGCCGGGGCTCCGGCGACGCCGGCCCCGACGCAGGTGCGTCGAGATGCCCGCGGCCGGGTGATTCGCACACCGGCTCCGGCCGCCGCCCAGCAGGCCGCCCAGGCCGCCGCGGGCCCGGCCCAGCAGGAGACGGTGTTTCTGGATGTCGATGAGCGGACCAACCGGATTATGATGATCGGCTATCCCGATCAGATCAGCATGATTAACGACCTGATTGATACGCTGGATGTGCCCAAGTATCAATTGCGTTATGTTCGGGAATATTTTATTCAGAACGTGGAGGCGGCTGACATTGTTACGGCGATGAACGAGCTGGGTCTGGCCAGCGTGACGGTTTCGGGCGGGGCCCAGCAGGCCGGCCGCACAGCCGCTGCGGCCCGCCAGCCGGCGGCGCGTCCGGGTCAGCCGGCTGCCGCTCAGCCGGCCGCCGCGGCGCAGGCCCAGACGGTGACTCCGGCCGGCGAGGACCAGCCGTATATCTCCATCCGGCCCAATACCAATTCGCTGCTGGTCAACGCCACCACCGAACAGCACGAGGCGATTGAACTGGTCATTGCCCACGTGGATGTCAAACAGAAGGGGGAGCGGGCGATTCAGGAATATGAGATTCAGAATGTCGATGCGATGTCGGTGGTTAAGACGCTGGAGGATTTGGGCATCATTGCGCCGGGCCAGTCGGACAGTACTACGGCTCGCGGCGGCTCTACACGGCAAACCTCGACCCGCCAGCCGGCCGCCCCGCAGGCCCAGCCGGGCCAGCCCGATGCGCCGGCGGCCATGCTGACGCTGGAGGGCGAGCCCGTTACGGAACTGACGGCCGCCCAGCCGCAGATTGCGGTGTTGGAGGCGACCAATTCGCTGCTGGTCAACGCGACGCCCCGCCAGCACGCGGCGATCTCGCTGGTGATTGCTCATGTGGACCGAACGCTTGAGCGGGTCTCGACGCCGTATGTGGTTTACCCGCTGGAAAACCAGGACCCGGATGAACTGGCCGGTGTGCTCAATGAACTGATCCAGGAAACCCTTGAGCAGGCGCAGAAGTCCGCGCCGGACGCCAAGATCCAGACCGGCGGGGCCACGGCGGCCACGCTGCCGATGAAGGAGGAAGAGCGCATTCGGATTATATCCGATCCCATGACGTATTCGCTGATCGTTTATGCGAATAAGAAAAATCAGCAGTGGGTCGGCGAGCTGATCCGTGAGCTGGATGCCTACCGGCCGCAGGTGCTGCTGGACTGCACGCTGGTGGAGATTACCAAAGATGATCAATTTAAATATGAAATTGATCTTGTTTCAAAGACTTATAGTACAGATGGAGGAAGCCCGCCGGACTCTTCTGTTTTGCGAGATACAGTCGGCGCTGCACTTTTAAACAACAGTGGCTTTTCTTTGCAACGATATGCGCATGGAGCCACAAGCGCCGGTCAAATAACAGGATTTTTTAATAGTGAAATGGTGCAGGGTCTCTTAACGGCGATGCAGCAAAATCAATATGGCCGTATTATGGCAAGGCCTAAGATTCTTGTCAATGACAACCAGGAAGGTGAGATCAAAACGGAAGAAATACAGGCCGTCGCGCAAATTAAAACCAATGTAATACCGGGTACTGCAACGCAGACATCCACGACTTCTCAGGACGCCACATTTACTGATTATACCGCAGGTGTGACCCTTAAAATCAAACCGCATATCAGCAAAGGAGATATGCTGCGGCTTGAGATAACGTTAAACAGAACCGATTTTGGTACAACCACAAAGACCATTCCGATTTCAGACGGTTCCGGCGGAACAACCCCTGTTCCTTATCCACCTGACAGAACCACTACCGATATTACCACTGTCTCTACAATTCCTGACGGCGCCACTATTATTTTAGGCGGTCTGGAAAAGGTCAAACAAAACAAACTGAATGCCAAAGTTCCGATTCTGGGTGACTTGCCATTGGTAGGCGGTTTATTCAGAGATGTAAACAATCGAGATGAACAAGGCAAGCTATATGTTTTTGTTAAGGCGAATATTCTTCGGCCCGGTGATCAGGCCGGCGGTCTGGAGGATATGCGGCGTGTTTCCGGAAGCAATCGGCAGGCCTTTGAAGAATTTGAACAGAACTTCCAGGAAATGGAAGACTGGCCGGGAATCAGGCCAAAGACCATGGAACCCCGGCAGATTCTGGAAGAAGACAATGTTTATAATCTTAGTGAAGAAGAGACGCTTTATTAAGGTTTTTGGCGGCGGCGGCGGATGGCGGCTGCCTGCATGAGATTCATAAAACGTTATGAAAGAGTTATTGATTGAGACGGCCCGACGGACGGGGATTATGAACGCCCAGTCGCTTGAGCAGTACCTCAGCGAGCACGCGGACGATCCGCGCCGGGTGGATGAGATTCTGCTGACGGCGCCGACGTTTACGGAGGAGATGGTTCTTCGTCTGATCGCCGAGACGCTGGGGCTGGAGTTTTTGGACGAGATCGACGCGTCGACGGTTCCGGAGGCGTTTATCGAGGCGATTCCCGCGCCGTACGCCCAGCACCATTACCTGATCGGTCTGCAGCGCGGCGAGGGCGAGGAGATTACCGTGGCCGTGGCCAACCCGCTCAATACGCTGATTGTGGACAATGTCTCTCGCAAGCTGCGCCGGCCGGTTCGGCTGGCGGTCAGTTCGCGGGCGGCGATTACGGCGGTGATTGACACCGCGTATGAGCAGAAAAACACGGTCATCGAGGAAGTGGCCGAGGAGCTGGATTCGCAGAATCTCGACCAGCTTGTCGATGAGGTGGCCACCAGCGACGACCTGCTGGACGTGGTCAACCGTCCGCCGGTGATCCGGCTGGTCAACGATATTCTCTTCCGCGCCCTGCAGATGCGGGCCAGCGATATTCACATTCATCCGTATGAGACCAAGATCCAGGTGCGTTACCGGATTGACGGCATTTTGTACGATACGCTGACGCTGAACCGCAACGTGCTGTCGCTGGTGATCTCTCGGATCAAGGTGATGGCGGGGATGGACATTGCCGAGCGGCGGATGCCGCAGGACGGGCGCACGAGCGTTCGCATCGGCCAGCGGGAGATTGATTTGCGTGTCAGCACGGTGCCGACCAGTTTCGGCGAGCGGGCGGTGCTGCGAATCCTGGACAAGAGCACCGGCGTCCTTTCGCTGGAAGAGCTGGGGCTGTGGAAGCAGGACAAGGAGGCCTTCGACCGGATGATCAACCGTTCGCACGGGGTGATCTTTGTGACCGGCCCGACCGGCAGCGGCAAGAGCACCACGCTGTACGCGTGCCTGAACCGCATCAACGCGGTCGAGAAAAACGTGATGACCGTGGAGGACCCGATTGAGTATCAGCTCGAGGGCATCAGCCAGATGCAGGTGGCCAGCAAGAAGGGCATGACGTTTGTCAATTCGCTGCGGCATATTCTGCGGCAGGACCCGGATGTGATTATGGTCGGCGAGGTGCGCGACCGCGAGACGGCGGCCATGGCGATTCAGTCGTCGCTGACGGGCCACCTGGTCTTCAGCACGCTGCATACGAACGACTCGGCCGGGGCCATCAGCCGGCTGCTGGATTTCGGCGTGGAGCCGTACCTGGTCAGCTCGTCGCTGGTCTGCGTGCTGGCCCAGCGGCTGGTGCGCCGCATCTGCCCGGACTGCAAAGAGGCCTATACGCCGGCGCCCCACGAGCTGCGCGACCTGGGCCTCCGCGAAGAGGACGGGGCGGTGACGTTTTATACCGGCCGCGGCTGCGGGAAATGCTTTGATACGGGCTACCGCGGGCGAACGGGGATTTATGAACTGATGGGCATCAACGACGACATTCGGGAGATGATCTACCGGCGGGAGACGGCCGGGGCGATCAAGAAGAAGACCCTGGAGTACGGTATGCAGACGCTGCGGATGGACGGGGCCCGGAAGGTTCGGGAGGGGATTACGACGATTGCCGAGGTGCTTCGGGTCACCCAGTCGGACAGCATGTAAAATGGGATTGTAACCGGGAAGATCATGAAGCCCATGAAGAAATAAATATGGAACAATTCTTCCTGCTCTTCATGATTTTCATGGTGAGTCTATCAGGAACAGGATTTAGCCAGTGCCCAGATTTAGTTATACAGCGATTGGAATGAACCGGAAGGCGCAGAAGGGGACGATCTCCGCGGAGAGCGCGTTTTCGGCCCGCAAGCTGCTGCGCAGCAAGGGGCTGCATCCGACGGACGTGGAGATGATTACCTCGGAGACGGCCGGGCGTTCGCTCGGCTCGATGCTGGGCAACAAGAAGAAGGCCGTGGCCGAATTTACCAAGGAGCTGGCCACGATGCTGCGGGCCGGCATCAAGCTGACCGACGCCCTGTCGGTGCTCATCCAGCAGATCGGCGATCCGCAGCTTAAGAATGCCGTGACCGACATTCGCGACCGGGTGGTCACCGGCGAATCGTTCGCCGATTCGCTGGACGAATACGACGCCTATTTCGACGTGATTTATGTCAGCATGATGCGGGTCGGCGAGGTGACCGGTACGCTGGAGGAAAGCTTATCGACAATGGCCGGCTTTATGGAAAAGCAGCGGCAGCTTGAAGAGAAACTGACGACCGTCATGATGTACCCGGCCATCCTGTTTACAATCTGCATCATCGTGGTGCTGATTATCATGATCTGGTTTCTGCCGCTGATTACCGAGGAGCTGGTGAAGATCGGCCAGGAACTTCCGCTGAGCACCCGCTTTCTGATGAAGACCTCGGAGCTGCTGACCAGTTTTTGGGCGCTGGCGATCCTGGGCGGTCTTTTCGGCATCGGCTGGCTGTACCGGCGGCTGGTGCGGACCGAGCGCGGCTCGCTGCTGCGGGATACGCTTCTGCTGTCGATGCCCGGCGTCGGCCCGCTGATCAAGCAGCGCATTGTCTCGCGGTTTGCCTCGACGCTGGCGACGCTGCTCGGGTCGGGTATGTCGATGGCCGAATCGCTGAAGGTCGTCTCGCAGGTGACCGGCAACCGGGTCATGGGCCAGGCCGTCGGCCAGGCGCGGGAGCGCATCCTGTCCGGTTCGGATATCGCCACGCCGCTGCGCGACAGCGGGGTCATCGGCCCGTCGATCTCGCACATGATTACCGTCGGCGAAAAGAGCGGCGAGCTCGAACAGATGCTGCGGATGATCAGCGAAAACCTGGAGGCCGAATCCGACATCGTGATCGAACGGCTCAGCAAGTTCGTCGAGCCGCTGATTATTGTATTCATGGCCGGGATCATCGGGCTGATTGCCTACGCGACGATGATGCCGATTATTAAATTTTCCGTAACCCAGTTTTGATCCGGACGGATGGTGCCGGATGGATGATTCGACTTTATTGAAGAGGAACTGATGATGACCTACGAAAAAACCGGACAGCGCAGGGGCTTTACCCTGGTGGAAATCATGGCCGTGGTTTTGATTCTGGCCCTGCTGATGGGGATCGCGGCCAAGAATTTCATCGGGATGACCGACAAGGCGCGGGTGACTACAACCAAGGCCACGCTCAAGGAACTGCACGGGGCCGTGAACATGTTCAAGCTGGATACCGGCCGGTACCCGACCGAGGAGGAGGGGCTTTATGCCCTGATCGATCAGCCGACCGATGTTGAGGGGTGGACCGGGTACCTGGAGACCACGGATATTCCGCGGGACTCCTGGAAGAACGAGCTGGCGTATATCCTGAACCCCGAAAGCGGACGGCCGTTTGTGGTAATCAGCTACGGCGCCGACGGCAAAGAAGGCGGTGAAGGGTATGATATGGACCTGTACAGCACCGATGTGGAATAGCCGCCGCCGGCCGCGGCCGGGTTTCGTGTTGATCGAGATCATGATGGCCGTCGGCCTGATGAGCTTTCTGCTGGCCATCGGCATCATCAGTTTCGAGGCCGTCTGGGGCCATTCGAGATTTAAGAATCAGGCCCGCGAGCTGGTCCACCTGTTTCAGATGGCCCAGGAGGCGGCCGCCCAGAGCGACCGGCGCTACGCGGTGATCCTTGATTTTTCGGAAGGGTCGTATGTGCTGCGGCAGTTCGCCTCGCTGGATCTGGAGACGATCCCCGAAGACGAGGCGATCATTCATACGGGCTATTTTACGGATACGTGTCAACTGGATTATGTGCTTTATGATGACCTGGACGATACACGGGAGCGGGAAAATGTCACCGAGGTGCGGTTTTTTGCCGGCCGCAGCGGCTGGCAGTACGGCGGCAAGGTGGTGTTGCGCGATGCCGACGGGCAGCCCTGGTCGATCGTGATTTCCCGCATGGTCGCCCCCATCCGGCTGGTTGAGGGCGAGGCGGACATTTTGCTTCCTCAGAAGCCGGATGATGTACGTTTTTAGACGATCTGTGTGGGCGGCCGGGCGCCGGCGGGGGTTTACCCTCGTGGAGATGGTTGCGGCGCTGGCCATTCTTGTGGGCATCCTCTC
>JAHDQI010000219.1 GCA_018433925.1 Phycisphaerae bacterium
AAGAGATACTGTTCACAAGCCGTATCCTGCAACAGGGAGGCAGGAACCTCCAGGTGCTGAGATATAAGAAGTTCGGCCGCCGCCTCTTTTCCGCCGAGCATGCGGACGAGCAGACTGGGTCCGGCCCAGTTGAAACCGGCTGTCATGACGCGGTCGATGCCTTCAATGCCGTACCGGTCCTCCGTAACCTGACCGATCAGCATATAGGCATAGGCGATATAGGTGGCCAGGATTTCGTGTACGATAGCGGCCTCCGGGCCGTCCGCTTCGAGAATGGTATCAAAGGCCCGGCGGTACATGCCGAGATGAATCTGGTTTTTGGCCATCTCGACAAACTGTACATGCGGATTAAAAGCGGATATATAGTCGTTAGATTTAGGATCATAGTAAACATATTTGCCGCTTTCGAGCCGTTTGTAGAAGCCGCCTTTGTCGCGGGCCTTGCGGCCGAGACGGCCGGCCTCGATCATCTTTTCGATGTACTCCGGCAGGACCAGCTTGTCGTGCATGGCATCGGAGGTGTGGTCCTGTAAGCTGCGGATGATGGCCTTATGGATGTCCAGGCCCACCAGGTCGATGGTTGCCAGCGGGGCCATGATCCGGCCGGTGTAGGGGCCGATGAGGTAATCCATCATTTCCACGCCGTGTTCGACGGCCAGTTCGGTAATGCGGGCAAACAGCAAAAAGGCGATCCGGTTTCCGGCAAATCCGGCGGCGGGCCTGACGGGTATGACGGCCCTGCGGAGTCGGTTTCTCAGAAAATCGGCCATGAAATCCACGATGGCCGGATCGGTTTTGGATTGGCCGCAGATCTCGCAGGCGAGCATTTTGCCGGGCGGATTGTAGAAATGAGTGGACAGAAAATGCTTTTGGAAATCCTCGCTGCGGCCGGCCGGCAGGTCGTCGAGGACCAGACTGGAGGTGACGGAACTGACGAGGATACCGGGCCGGCGGAGGCCGTCGATTTTTTTATACATGGCCTGTTTGACGGCCGGGTCTTCGGTGACACATTCGAGAATCCAGTCGGCCCTGCCGCAGGCGTCGGCCAGCATCGTATCGTAATCGCCGCAGGTGATATTTTTGGCGATTACCTCGGAACGGGCCTGGGCCGTGGCTCTTTCGAGGCCTTTCTGCGAGCCGGATTTTGTGCGGCTGAGGAACCAGACCCGCAGACCGTTTTGCGCCAGCAGGCCGCCGGAAAGCGATCCGATAGTTCCGCTGGCTCCGAGGATGAGAACCTTTTCAATTTTCAATTTTTGACTTCCTCTCTGGAGTTATAATGTAAGATGTAAGAGGTAAGAAACTCTATTTGTTTCCACGAAAGACACGAAAACAATCCAATCCTCTAAGATGATTCGGTTTCCTGCGAAGAGAGCCAAATGGCTTCGTTTCGTATTCTGATGGTTTGCAGACGCTGCAATTCGGCCAGGGCCTTATAGACACTCCGCTCTATGTGTGCCTCATAGCGGCGAAACTTGAGCATCACGTTATGTCCCTTGAAATCATCCGCCAGCGCCAGGCCTGTTTCAAGGCATTCCTGTTCATTTTGTTCTTCCTGTAAGCTGATGTTCGCGCCGAGGGGATTTTCCGGCTTATCGGCCTCGGAGGGAGACCCGCCCTGCTCCGGCCCGTTTGCCGGCGGCCGGGAGGATTGGGCGGAGCGGCGGAGAAAATCCGTAAATGCCCGGATCAACGCCCGGCCATTATCGGCACGGGGATTTTGTTTTGCCCGATAGGTTTGGCCTTCTTCGGTCTGCAGCCAGGCATCCTGCGTCTGTTCAAAATCATCAAACGGGAGTATGGAGTCGCTTGTCCGTATAAACCAATTATAGGTATTCAATAGATATTCTTCCTGGTGTTTGTCCGCAAATTTTCGAAATCCATCAACAATCGAATCGATTAAACTGACTTCCACAGAGCCGGCTCGGCGAAGACGCCAGAAGTTTGCGGCAATCTGATCGGTTAGCTGGCTTTCGATGATTCCCACAGGGGCGAGCTGCTCGAATAGTTCGTTGCGGAAGGCCTCGAACTGCAGGCGGTCTTCGCCGGCAATGACGACTCTTCTGGAAAGCAGGCCGTGGGTGACGGCGTTTTGTGAGGAAGCGGCCTTGCCCTCGGCCGTGCGCGGGCCGGTGGATTTTTGGGCATTTTGGCGGTTGGCTTGTAACTGCTTTTCTGATATCATGTTATGTCTCCTAAAAAAAGATTTTATTTTTTCTTTTTTAGGAGTTTTTACAGGGTTTGAAAAATACTTTTAGGCCCCCTGCCGCTTGCAGGGGGCGGACAAGGCACGGATTTTTGTTTTTTTTTTGTCAATAATCAATCCAATGTACTATTCGTAAAACCATCGAGGTACTTCATTATTGAGCGGGGAGTTTCCAGATTTTGATGGGGCCTCCCTGCCGCAGGTCGGCGGTGGCGAGAAACTTTCCATCGGGGGAAAAGCACAGGCCCGATTCGATTTTGTGGCCCGGGGCAAAACGCATGATAAGCCGGCCGGTTTGGATGTCCCAGAGGCAGATCGCCGAGTGGACGAGGGCGGCGACGCGTGTGCCGTCGGGGCTGATTTCGATGTCCTGGATGGAGGTGGTTTCTTCGGTATTCGGATTTTTTTTGTCGATAGAATAACTGCGGAGGATGTCTCCGGACGCGGCGTCCACCTGGTGGAGCCGGCTGAAGCCGTCTCGGATAAAGAGGGTTTTATCGTCCTGTGAAAAGGCGGCGAAGGGGATGGTCTGAAGGTCCTCATAGTGTTTTTCCCAGCGCGTTTCTTCCTGCTGCAGGTCATACAGCCGGAGCCATGCCTTGCCGTGGTTGCGGCCGAAGACGGCCAGCAGGCGGTCACGGCCGGAGATTTGGCAGTCTTTGAGTTTGTCGCGGACCGAGTCGATTTGGACGCTGAAGAGGAAGCGGTGGGCGAGGGATTCGGGATTGAGGGAATAGAAGGTGTATTCGGTCGGGTCGCCGTATTGCTGAGTCATGATGACCGGATGGTTTCGGGCGGGGCCGGTTTTGATCCAGTAGTTATCCGCCGTCAGGCCGAGGTCATTTTTGCGCTGGCGGTCGGAGCCGGGGAGGAGGCCCTGGATGTTGATGTTCCGCTTGCCCCAGAGGGCCAAGACCTCGCCGGACTGAAGGAGGGCGGCTTTTTCGGAGGGCAGGGGAACGATCCGGGGCGGCTGATCGAGACGGTTCCAGTCGATCTGATGGAGCTTGTCATCCTGCGATACGGCCGTGACCCAGTGATCGAACGTCTCAATGCCCGTAAAGCCCTGATTGTTTGGGATCGAGATTTTCTGCTGTAGCGGGGAGAGATGCCGCGAAAGGATCAGCATTCCGATCAGGGCCGCTAATACAAAACCCAGGAACAGCCGCTCCTTATGTTTCCTTTTTTTCTTTTCCATCTTTAGAGTTTCTGTGTAATTTCCGTAATTCTTCCTCGTAAGTATCCAATACAATCTTGCATACTTTTTGTTCATCAAATTCCACTTGTGCCCGCTCATAGCCGGCTTGACCCATCTTTTGACGGAGAGCAGGATCTTTTATTAGTTTGTTCAATGCCTCAGTCAGTGCAGAGATATTATGGAGAGGCACGAGAAAACCATTAACACCATCATTTACTACTTGTCTGCTGCCGCGTATATTATAGGTCACGATAGGCAACCCCATCGCAGCCGCTTCAATGGCGGAGCGAGGAAAACCCTCACGCCATGAAGGCAAGGTATAAATATCGAAACAACTAAAAAGGGAAGGAACTTCTTTATGCGGTTGCAGTCCAAGCCAGATGGTTCGATTACCAATCCCATATTCTTGAAATGTATGTCCAGAGATTCGGTCGCTTTTTTCAGATTCTTCGGGGCCAATGATGACCAGCCAGAGGTTTTCGTATTGATCCATCAACGGCTTAATCGACTGAAATAGCTCCAGAAACCCCTTTTCCTTGACTAAGCGGCCGAGAATTCCGAGTACAACCGCCTCCTCAGGCAGACCGATCTGCCTGCGTTTTTGCTGCCGTGCTAATGTGTCGAATCGCTTAAAATCAAAAATGGACAGATCAATTCCATTGCCTAATAATCGAATCTTTTCCCGGCGGCAGATTTTTAAGCGAACAGCGGTTTCAATATCTTCAGGATTCTGCGACAAAATCTTCGTGGAGCATCGGGATGCGATCCATTCCATCGCGATATAAAACCACTTCGCAATCGGTTTCATGTGATCGTGAAAATAATAACCATGTACTGTATTTATAATCACTGGAACGCCCGCAAGTTTTGCCGTAAGCTGTCCTAAAAGACTTACCTTGGGTGAATGAGCGTGGAAAATGACATATTTTTCTTTCCTTAATAGCTGATACAATTTAAAAAATGAAAATATATCACGGAATGGGGTCATTGACCTGCTAATGGGAATATTGTGTGCAATGACACCTTCTTTTTGAAAAAAGCCAAAATGATTTCCTTTTGTGCATGCGCAATGTACATCGTAACCTGCTTTCATTGCGGCCAGAAGCTGAGCATTTAAAAGTGTTTTTATGGAGCCATCCAGTGGCATAACAACAATTATCTTTTTCTTTCGATCCATATTATTGGAATTACCTGGAATACACAGCATTTTCAGAAACAGATATATATTTTTCAAAACCACGAATGATTTGTATTTGTACATCGCCATAATATCGTTTGGACACTGGAGTCATTTTAAGCTTGAGAATGTCACTATATGAAGTATCGGGAATATTCAATTGAAGCTGATGCTTTCCCCAAATCCGAGATTTATTAATAAGTCTTTCAGCTTGATCAAAAAAAGTAACATCATATGATTCAACCCCACCATCGGAATAAAAGCCGACTATATTTTCAGTAGAGGTAATATTTTTAAAATATAATTCCATTTTCGGATAATAAAGGTCTACCCTTTTTTCTGCATCGATACAATACGCATGGGAAGCATCCGTCAACTCGGCGAGGTTTCCATTTCCATTTATTGCGATGGCGTAAGTGCCGCCTACCGAAGCCATTTCTTTTAAGGCATTTGTCTTGTAAGCGACAATTTCAATATCAGAGATCAGTTTCCCCTCAGGACCATATAAAGCAATATGTGCTGTATTTGAGTTCGAATTTCGCAATTTCTTAAAACGAAATATAAAATGAATCTCATCACCGTGTTTGACATTAAAATATATATAGTTTTTGTTTCTGAAGGACAAACTGCTGGATATTGGTTCCGGTTTATTCTGCCTAAAGATTTTCAGTGCAGGCACCCGGATTTTTCCAGAAATCCGATCGGGCGGCGTTTCAAAATCCTCCAAGCGGAGAAACGATGCATAACCGGAATTCCCCTGTAATTTATCTAATTCCTGATTGGCTTTCTGATAAGCCTGCCAGTATTGCTCCTCATCGAAAGGAAGCCCCACCAGGGATTTATTACTGGCCATGCTCTGCATCGTATAAATCCAATACCCGGCCGTTTCCTTTGCCGAATGGTAGCATTGTGCGGCCAATACATG
>JAHDQI010000401.1 GCA_018433925.1 Phycisphaerae bacterium
CGGGGCTGAGCAGGTGGCCAGTGCCTCCGGCCAGGTCTCCAGCGCCTCGCAGTCGCTGGCCGAAGGGGCCACCGAGCAGGCGGCCGGGCTGGAGGAAACCAGCTCCAGTCTTGAAGAGATGAGCAGCATGACCAAGCAGAACGCCGACAACGCCCAGCAGGCCAACACGCTGGCCAACCAGGCCCGCGGCGCCGCCAACGAGGGCGCCGAGTCCATGCGCAAGATGAGCAGCGCCATCACGGACATCCAGAAAAGCTCCGATGAGACCTCCAAGATCATCAAGGTCATCGACGAGATCGCCTTCCAGACCAACCTGCTGGCCCTCAACGCCGCGGTGGAAGCGGCCCGGGCCGGCGAGGCCGGCAAGGGCTTTGCCGTAGTGGCCGAGGAAGTACGCAACCTGGCGATGCGCAGCGCGGAAGCGGCCAAGAACACCTCCAACCTGATCGAGGAGTCGGTCAAGAACGCCAAGAACGGCGTGGAGATCTCCGACGAGGTCAGCAAGCAGTTGGAAGAGATCGTCTCCAATGTCGGCAAGACGACCGACCTGGTGGCCGAGATTGCCGCCGCCAGCGCCGAACAGGCCCAGGGCATCGAGCAGGTCAACACGGCCGTCTCGCAGATGGACAAGGTCACTCAGCAGAACGCCGCCGGGGCGGAGGAATCGGCCAGCGCCTCGGAAGAGCTCAGCGCCCAGGCCGAGCAGATGCACGGGATCGTGGAAGAACTGGCCGCCCTGGTGGACGGCTCAAAGGCCCACGAAACCCGAAGCCGCTCGACAAAAACAGGGCCCGCCAAAAAGGCCGGTTCGGGCACGCTGTCGCTGTCGGATAAGGCGTATCATCAGATCGCGTCCAAAAACAAAAGCAAGGTCTCAAGCAAACCGACCGCCGATCCCAAGGCCGTCATTCCGCTGGGAGACGACTTTGAGGATTTTAACGGATAAGATTGGATCTCTTTATGGAAAAACGGATGGCTCCTCGGGGCTGTCCGTTTTTTTTTGCGCCGTCCCGCTTTTTAGGCGGGATCAAACAGGTCGTCTTCGAATTCAATGCCGCCGTCCAGCCAGATCCATCGAATTCGGCGAAAGGCGATGCTGACCTGCTCCATGTTCGGACAGGCGGTCTGGATTTTGATGATTTTGACATCGTTCAGTCGAATCGTATAATAATGCTGCGGCTGGCCTGTGCCGATATCGCGGTAAAATTTCAACTCCGCCTGACTTTTGGTCTGATTATTCACAAGGGCCTGATAAAGCAGCGGCGAGGACTTGTCGATGTACTTGGTGATAATCATCGGTCCGTGCAGTCGCTGGCCGCTGATCTGCCCGGTGCCCATCTCATACGGCAGTTCCACCTGGTGCCCCAGGCCGACAACGCGAATCGAATCCTGCTGC
>JAHDQI010000420.1 GCA_018433925.1 Phycisphaerae bacterium
CCGTTTTCGGAAGTACTCGAATAAATTCGATGAATGACTGAAAACGGACAAAAGGGCTGTTTTTTCTTGACTTTTCCGAAGCGTTTTATAATAATGCAGAGGAACGATGGGGGCATTTCTGTGTCGGTGCCGTCTAAATGAACAAGATCAGTTTCTATTAGAAAAGGAGAGGATCGTGAAACAACATGCGTGGGCTTACAAAATTTCTATTGGTTTGATTTGTTTGTTGTCATTTGAGGGCTTTGGATTTTCCGGCGGAACAGGCCTGCCCGGCAATCCATACCAGATTGCCACCCCCGCGGACCTCTCCCAGGTTCCCGGCTATCCGTCATCCAGTTTCATCCTGCTCAACGATATCGATCTGCAGAATGCCGCGTTCACTACAAATGTCGGCGGCAGTGTTTTTAGCGGCAATTTTAACGGCAACGGCTATTCCATTCTCAACTACTCCGTCACAAACGCCAATGGCTTTTTTAACATGATCAACGGCACCGTCCGGAATTTGTCGCTCATAAACGCCGTCTATACCTCCTCCAGCGGCTGCGGCGGACTGGCGAACAGCAGCGGAGCCGGCGCCCTCATTGAGCATTGCTACATCGAATGCTCCATCACCAGCGCCGGCACCCATCACGGCGGCCTGATCGGCATCAATCACGGCACGATCCGCCGGTGCGGCGCGGTGGCCGATATCACAGAAACCGGATCCAGTATTTACTCGAACATGGGCGGCCTGGTCGGGCATAACTACGGGGCAATCACCGACTGTTATGCCAGGGCCCGGCTGAAGGGCGAAACCATCGTCGGCGGTTTCGCGGGCTACAATACCGCCGATGGACAGATTACAAATTGCTACAGCTCATCAGTCATTGAGAATACCGGGTACGCCTTTGTCAACGCCTTTGCCGGATATACCCAGCAAGGCACCCTGATCGACTGTTTCTGGGATACCGACGCGGCCGCTCCGCTGACAGCCGGGGCCAGCCCGGAGACCGGCCTGACCGGCCTCGATACGGCAGGCATGCAGACCCAGGCCAGTTTTACCGGCTGGGATTTTGTCGGCAGCGGCGGCGATGAAATCTGGACGATGCCGGCCGGGGCCATGCCGATTTTAACCTGGCAGGCAGACGGACGGTACTGTATCGATCCGCCCCTGCTCGATGCCAACGGAGACTGTCTCGTAAACCTGACCGATTTGGCCGTCTTCGCGCAGCAGTGGCTGACCTGCGGATACGCCAACCAGGCACTCTGCCCGTATTAATGCGGATGCAAAAAGCGGGATCACGGCAGAGGAACCCTTGACCGGTTTCGCTTACCCCTTCGGCATTCAGGATTTTTAAAGGGGATAGGGACGGATGCCTATGGGAATCTCAACCCGGCATCCGCCCCGCGGCAGCAAAAGCGGACGCCGGCCGATCCCAGCCCAACCGGATGAATACAGCCGTACGGCCGAGATAATCAAACAGAATCTTCAGATTGTTGAAAGCAATCCGGAAAGCCCGGAGGCGATGGAGGCACTTCAAGCACTACAAGCGGTTTCTCCTGAAGACATGGAGCGGTACTTAAAGAAAACAATGTCGGTTTTCCCGAACAAACCGCCGTCAAACGATCCAAATCATTCCGAAGGCGATAATCATAAGA
>JAHDQI010000171.1 GCA_018433925.1 Phycisphaerae bacterium
ACGACAGAGACCCCAGGCCTTATGCCCGGGCCGGGGTTTGTATCCTGATCAAACAAAGAGGGTTTGGACCATTGGGGCTCCTTCGATGCGCGGCCCCTGAAGGAGGTGCAGGATGGGGACAGGAATTGCCGGTTGCTGAGGTTTAGAAAATGTCCTGATACGGGCGGCCGGGGGATTTGTAAGTGTTTGTTATATAAGCACTAAGGGGGTTGTTAAGTCGTCTTCTGAATCGGCCGATATGCTTTTTATTGAGGGAGATTGTTTATTCATTGCTTGATCGCCGATGTTACGCTGTTTCGAAAGAGACGTCATGAACGAGCTTTTCAGAGACGATTGGCCGCATCCGGAATCTCCCGGCCGGAGGCCGTTTGTCAGGATGTGGCCGGTTTTTGTTTTGCTATTGGCTATTTTCGGGATTGGCCGGGCATCCGGCGGACCTGATCCGGCGGACCTGGCGGATATGTCTCTGGAAGAATTGATGGAAATCGAGGTTACCAGTACTTCCAAGACGCCGACTCATTTGAACCGGGCGCCGGGGACGGTGTACTCGTTTACGGGCGATCAACTGCTGGATGAGGGGATTTTGACGCTGGAGGATCTGCTGCGGCGGATTCCGGGTACGCAGCTTGTGCCGAACCGTTCGGGGCATACGAATATCTGGTTTCGGGGCGTACAGAACCGGTATAACAACAACATCCTGCTGATTGTGGATTCGGTTCCGGTGCGGGATTTTGTGTACGGCAATTTCCTGATCGATGAGATGTATCCGATTGAACAGATTGATCGGATCGAGATTCTGCTGGGTCCGGGATCGGTTCTTTACGGGGCCAATGCGCAGGCGGGGATTATTACCATTACCACGAAAAGACACGCCAACGAGATTCTTGGGATGGCTACGACGTTCGACAGTTATTCCGGGTCGATGCATGTCGGCCACAAGAAGCTGTCTGCGTTTGTCAAGTACCTGGAGACGCACAGCGGGTTTGATCCGGAGTTGGGCCGGGACGGGCGAGAACGCCGGTGGCCGCAGGATCAGGATCGCCGGCTTTCGGTGTTTGATGTGCAATATGATGTATGGGAGGATTTGACGCTGAAGCTGAGCAAGACCCGGCACGCGTATCCGTATCCGTATTCGAAGTATAACCGCTCGCAGGTTCAGTTTCGCGAGCCGCTTACGCTGAGCATGAATTACAAGCACGGGACGCTTGAAGAGGGCCGGTTTGATGTGGTCGCCTATTATGTGGATTATGATTTTGATGAGGAGGCGTATCGCGTGACCGGCAGTTTGACGCCCCGTGAACTTAAGCTTGAGGCGTATCATTCTGAGTATTACGGGATGGACGCGTATTATTCGAAGCGGTTTGACGCGCATACGCTTTTGTTCGGTACATCGCTTCTGTATCACCGTGCGACGGACGGGGCGATTCGGCAGGATATTGATCTTCGAAATCCGTTGCCGGAAATGGCCAAATACGGCGCGACTCTTCAGGATCCGGACCGGATGTTCACGGATTACGCCTTTTATGTTCAGGATCAATGGTCGGTGACGGAGAACCTGGATCTAACGTTTGGCGCCCGGTATGACAAGCCGGAGGGATTTGACAAGGAATGGAGTTTTCGGTTCGCCGCGGTTCGCACGCTGGGTGAGGATTGGTTTGTCAAGTTTCTTGTTGGTACGTCTTTTCGGACGCCGACGTATCGGGAGTTTCGCAAGACCGACCCGGACGGGACGGCGCTGTTTGATGAGTCGCTGGCGGCCGAGCAGATGAAGACGTATGAGGTTTCGATAGGACGCAGGACGAAGAAGCATAACAGTTGGCTGCTGACGGGTTTTTATAATAAGTTTACGGATTTTATCGCGGATGAATATGACGCGGGGCTGGACGATGAGATTTTTCATAATTACAGCGAGCGTGTTACGCAGGGGATTGAACTGAGCGGCAATCTCTGGCTGATTCCGAAGGCGCTTGATTTACGCGGGGGGATTACTTATGTCAATGGGCGGGACAAGGCGATTCGGGATGAATTTCACGGGCTTTCGAACTGGCTGGGCTATGCGAGTTTTCGGTATCAGTATGACAAGAAGCTTTCGTTCGGGGTCAGCGCCAATTATGCCTCGCGGCCGCATGTGGACGAGGCCTATCAGACGGAGTCGGATACGCAGGATGCGGGGCTGAACAAGGCCATTCTGACCTTTGGGGCGGATATCCGCTATGCGCTTAACGAGCATACGGATTTGCAGTTGATCGGCCGGAATATCACGAATCGAAAATATTACTCGCCTCATTTCGGTCCGAGCAGCGATTATGATTATGAGTGGCCGGGTGCGGAATTTCTGTTTGTGATTCGGAGCCGGTGGTAAAGGGCCGCGGCCGGGGTCTTTGGCGGGGGGAGTCGAGGCGTTTTTCTGAACTGTGGGTTGCATTTGGAAGGAAGATTTATTATATTTCCCTCTATTCAGGATATCCCTTAGCCGTTACGCAGCGGGAGCGAGGTTTATGGAAAAAACCAGTAGAATTGGCGTTGTTGTGCCCTGTTACCGAGTTTCAGAAACCATTGAGAAGGTTCTTCGTGGGATTCCGGATTGGGCGGATCGCATTTATGTTGTTGATGATGCCTGTCCGGAACAGTCAGGCCGTCTGGCAGAAGCGATGGGTCTGTCTCGTGTGACGGTACTTTATCATGAGACCAATCTCGGTGTGGGGGGGGCGGTGATTACGGGATACCGGAAGGCCCTGGAGGACGGATGCGAGATTATTGTCAAGGTTGACGGGGATGACCAGATGGATCCGGCTTATCTGCCGGCCCTGGTCGAGCCGCTGCTTGCCGGCCGGGCGGATTATACGAAAGGCAATCGATTTGTGGACTTCAAGGCACTGCGGCGGATGCCGAAAATCCGTCTGTTCGGCAATAATTTGCTGTCGTTTCTGGAAAAAGCGTATTCGGGGTATTGGACTATTATGGACCCGACCAATGGATATACCGCGATTCATCGCCGGGTCCTGGAAAAGCTGGAGCCGGAGAAGCTTGCGAAGGATTATTTTTTTGAATCCCATATGCTGCTGCATCTGAACCTGGTCGGAGGTGTTGTTGAGGATGTCCCGATTCCGGCCCGTTACGGCAGCGAAAACAGTTCCCTGAAGATCGGGAACGTATTGCTTCATTTTCCGGGCAGGCTTCTGTGCGGATTGATCCGGCGCCTCCTTTTGAACTATTTTATCTACAATTTCAATATGGCTTCGGTGTATTTGCTGATCGGGATTCCGATGCTTTTGTGGAGCTTGCTATTCGGTACGGTCAAATGGGTTGAATCGCTTCAGGAGGGTGTTGCTCAGCCGACCGGGACCATTATTCTTGCGGCCCTTCCGCTGATTCTGTCGGTGGAACTGCTCTTGCAGGCGATCAACATCGATATTCAGTCGGTCCCGAAGCGATAGGGCAGATCAGGGGATTTCCTTCAGGTAATTGAGGGTGATGTTTTCTTTGGGGAAATTCCCGGTGACCACCACGGCGCACTTGAACTGTCGATACCAATCCCGGTTGAAAAGAACCGCGTTTTCGGGGCGTTCCGAGTATTCGAAGAGGCAGACATCGGCGTCCTGGGGGTTGACGATCCGAAAGCGATACCCATAGGGTGCGTAATAGATAATCGAGGGCCGAATGGTCTGGATTTTTTTGGCATAGGTAATTGCCCAGACCCGCTTTGGATTGATGCTTTTGAGTTCCTTGAGAAGCTGCCGGGGAGCGGATTGGAGTCCTACGGCGCTGTAGGGATTGGGTTTTTGCTGCCAGGTCATGATGGCCATCCAGGCGATGGCCAGGGTCAGGAACAGAGTTTTGGGCAAGCCGGCTCTGTAATGAGCGAGGCATTGGTCGACGGCCAGGACCGCAGCGAGCATGGAGAGGGGAATCAGAAAGATTTGATTGCGTGAATAGCCGAGGGGCAATTTCAGCACAACGCTGTAGAGAAAGAGGACCAGGAATGTAAGGATGGTCAACAGGTAGATCCATCCCCGCGGTGTCTGCGTGAAAAAGGCAAGTTTCGATTTGCCGCCGGTTTTGTATTTCAGGTTCCACCGGATTGCCCAGACCATTACGAGGACTGCGAGGATCAGGAACAGGATCAGGGCGATTTTATTGAGCGGCGAATTTTGAGAAAAGACCCATGTTCCGAAGAATTCGCGGAGGTATTGCCAAAAGGGATGGCCCTGAAACGGATCGGTGGTGAGGGTTTTTCTCATTCGTTTGAGGACCCCGGCGTAAATCCCAAAAGTCAGCAGTCCGGAAAGAAGGGCCGTGGAGAAAAGGTGCCAAAGCATTGTTTTGGCCGGTTTTACACAGTCTTTATAAAAGAAGGGGGAGGCCAGGACAAAGCTGATGTTTATGGCCGCCATGATCTGGAGGGTTGTGAGCATGGAACCGATGTTGAAGGCATTCAAGAGACAGAACACGAGAATGGGGATCCAGGCGCGCGACGTGTGGATTTTTTTCTTCAGAAGCCACAGAACCAGTACGATTTGCAGGAAAATACCCGCTAATGCGAGGGCGTATCCCCGTGCCATAAAGGAAAAAACAAACACGAATCGGTTGAGCAAAATCATGGCCAGGGCCGCCGGCAGAATCAGGCGGGTTTGAACCAGTCGCAGGAGAAGGCAGAGCACACAGGTCATGAAAATGACCCCTGCGGTTACGGATGGGATGCGGATAAAATGGTGGTAAGATGCGAAGGGTCTTACGAGTCGTGTCAAGAAGGAAAAAATGATGTGGTTGCCCGCTTTGTGGTATTTTGTATAGGCCGTTTTGAAGTCTTTGGTGAAGGTAAAGTAGGCCACGGCTTCATCATGCGAGACGCCGGCTTCATGAGTCATGAAAAAGAGGAGGCCGAGGATGGCGATAAATAAGGTGATCGTCAGGGTTAGCAGGATTGTATTTGCGCTGACTTTTTTTCCGCCGCAGATAATTCCCGGCTCTTCGAGAGATTGTTTGATTTCGCTCATGTATCCGGCATCCTTCGTTTGAATTTTTCAAAAGAGGTATTATACGTTCTGTTTGATTCCGGTCAAGAGAATCCCGGAGGGGGGAGGAGAAAAAGGTATCGGTTTTGGCTATGGGGTTGTGTTTTCCTGCTGGTTATTCCAGTTTTTTGATCGCAGGACGGCTTGTTTCCATTGGGCGCGTTTTTGGGCTACCTTGTCGGGTTTCATTTGCGGGTAGAAGACGCGGTCCATTTGACAGTGGTCGGAGAGGGCCTCGATGGAGGGCCAGAAGCCGACGGCCAGGCCGGCCAGGCAGGCGGCTCCGCGTGCGGTACTTTCGACGCTTTTGGGTCGGGCCACGGGGATTTGGAGGAAATCAGCCTGCATTTGCAGCAGGAGGTTATTGGCGGCGGCCCCGCCGTCTGTCTGCAACTGAGAGATGGGGATGCCTGAATCGGCGGCCATGGCCTGGAGGACATCGGCGACCTGATGGGCGACGGCTTCAAGGGCCGCCCGGGCGATGTGGGCGGCGGTGGTATCTCGCGTCATTCCGAGGATCGCTCCCCGTGCCCAGGGATCCCAGTGGGGGGCTCCCAGTCCGACGAAGGCGGGTACAAAGCAGACGCCTCCGGAATCGGGTACGGAGGCGGCCAGGGTTTCGCTTTCGGCGGCGGTGTGGATGACTCCAAGGGCATCGCGCAGCCACTGGACGACCGCCCCGGCTGTAAAGACGCTGCCTTCGAGGGCATAGCGGGTCTTTCCGTTTATGTTCCAGGCGATGGTGGTGATCAGTTTATTGGCGGAGACGACGGGCTCGTCGCCTGTGTTCAGAAGCATGAAGCAGCCGGTGCCGTAGGTGTTCTTGACCCTGCCTTTTTGAAGGCATGCCTGGCCCAGCAGGGCGGCCTGCTGGTCGCCGGCCAGGCCGGCGAGGGGGATGGGCCGGCCGAAGAGGTTTTTGTCGGTATGGGCATCCAGCGGGCTGGAGGGCATCACTTCGGGGAGCATGGCAGGGGGGATTTGGAAGAGGTCGAGGAGTTGAGGGTCCCAGCGGGCTGTGTGGATATCGAAGAGGAGGGTCCGCGAGGCGTTGGTGGGGTCGGTGATGTGTCGTTTTGCGCCGGTCAGTTTCCACAGCAGCCAAGTGTCGATTGTGCCGAAGGCCAGACGGCCGGCCTCGGCTTTTTGTCGGGCTCCGTGGACATGATCGAGAATCCATTTGATCTTGGTTGCGGAGAAATAGGGGTCGATCAAAAGGCCTGTTTTTTCGCGAATGATGGGTTCGTGTCCCTGCTGTTTGAGCTTTTCGCAGAGGGCAGCGGTGCGTCGATCCTGCCAGCCAATCGCGTTGTAAAGTGGCCGGCCGTCGGAGCGGTCCCAGACGAGAGTCGTTTCGCGCTGATTGGTGATTCCGACGGCCGCGATTGAATCGGCGGCGGCGTTTTTGGCGATCACTTCTTTGGCGACGGTGAGCTGGGAGGACCAGATTTCTTCCGGGTCTTGTTCCACCCATCCCGGGCGGGGATACTGTTGGGATATTTCTTTTTGTGCCAGGCCCGCGATGCAGTCCTGTTTATCGAAGAGAACGGCCCGCGAACTGGTGGTGCCCTGGTCTAATGACAGTATGTATTTCATCGCATCTCCCGGGAAAATGTCGGAAACAGGTTGAAATCGTATTTGGAAAAGAGGGTAAGTCAATACATTTTTTTGGAGGAGGACGGGGAAAGGGTTTTGGGTCAAGTGAGCTCTGTCTGGAATTTTTTTAAAAAAGATTGACATTCGACATAAAGTGGATATAATAGATTATAATTGATTTTTTAGGGCTATAAGCACTTTTTCAAAAAAACTCTGTAACATTTCCGGTCTTTTGGGACAGAGAGTATGGATTTTGGTATTTTGGATGCAGGAAGAGAATGAGGGTATTGAGGATATACCATTTTTGAGAGCAAACTTAACAAAAGGAGGATTTTTCATGAAAGCCAACTCTATCGCAACCGCAACATCTGAAAAAATCAGTTATGTCATGTATTTGTTCCTTTTTGCTTTTCTTGTTTTAAGTCCATCGTTGGCCTGGGCTTCCCTGGTCGTTACTCCGGCGGACGGTTTCGAACCGTCCGGACAGGAAGGGGGCGATTTTGCTCCGTCTTCGAAGGAGTATCTGCTGTATAATGACGGGGTTGCTACTCTTTATTGGGGGGCGGAGTGGAATGAGATATGGATCAATACGGCTCCGGAATGGGGAGTCTTGGATCCCGGTGAATCGGTTCCTGTTCTTGTTTCTCTGACACCGGCGGCGGAATTGCTATCGGAAGGGATTTATACGGATGCGGTAGTATTTACGGATATTACTCACATGGCGGATTATACAAGGCAGGTTTTATTGACTGTGACAGAGTCTGCGGATACCGGCCTTGCTGCCTGGTGGATGCTGGATGAAGAGAGCGGGGCCACGGCTTCTGACAGCAGCGGGAACGAGCATCACGGAACGCTGGTCAATATGGATTCCAACGACTGGGTGGCGGGGAAGATCGGTAACTGTCTGGACTTTGACGGGGCGGATGATTATGTGGAGGCGACCGGTTATTTGGGTATTGGAGGCAGTCAGGTAAGGACGTGTTGTGCGTGGATTCGAACGATTGAGTCAAGCGGATCCATATTAACCTATGGGAGCGGATCGGTTTTGTACGGTGAATGGTTGTTTATCCTGAATGGAGAGGGCCGGTTGCAGCTCGGGATTAACGGAGGCAATATCATCGGGACAACTATCGTTTCTGATGGACAATGGCACCATGTGGCAGTTGTCCTGGAAGCCCCGATATCAGGTCCGGTCAAAGTTCAGGATCTTCGGCTTTATATCGATGGGCTGCCGGAGTTGGGCATATATACGAATCCAGATGCGGAGTTCCATACCGAATTATCCTTTCCTGTTCGGATTGGAGTTAAAGAAAGCGGTGTGGGAGGCGTATTGGGTCTTTTCTTTTCAGGTCAAATTGATGATGTGCGGATTTATAATCGTTCGCTGAGTGAGGCCGAGATTGCTGAACTGGCGGGGATTGGGCCGCTGGTTGTTTCGCCGGATGAATCCTTTGACGCCTCCGGCGAGCCGGGGGGGCCGTTTACGCCGGCTTACCAGGATTATACGCTTAAAAATCTAAGCGATCAGTCCCTCTACTGGGGGATTGATTCCCTGCCGGACTGGCTGGATACAGACCGTTCTTTTGGAAGTCTGAATTCGGGCGAGAGTGCGACCGTGCGTGTCTTTTTGACGGAGCAGGCCGACCTGCTGGATGAAGGGTTTTACACCGATTCCGTTGTATTCAACAATCTGAGTATTTCGCAGGATCCGGTGGTGCGGGAGGTTTCCCTGGATATCCAGTTTGTCGGGGGCATCTGGACGGATCCGCACTTGTTTGAAGCGGAATTGATCAAGGGAACGACGGCGCAGGAGAATCTGCGGGTCGGTAACAACAGTGCGGAAACATATTCATTTACGGTACGGACGCGCACTGTTCAATCTCCCGCCGCGGCCCAGAAAGAAAAAATCACCCGGGACAGCGGCGGAGATATTCCGGATCAGATTTATCTGGATCCGGGTTCAGACTATCCAGATGGGCAGGTTCTGGTTCGGTTTCAGACTTCGGGCAAGAAACAGCTTTTGAAAAAATCATTCCAGGAGGCGGTGCTTTCCGAGTCCGGGCAGGCGGTCGTTGAGCGGCAGTATTCCCTGATTCCGGGATTGAGCCTGGTGCAGCTTCCTGCCGGCATGACGGTTGAAGAGGCCATCCAGACCTATCGCCCCATGGAGGAGGTTCTGTATATCCAGCCGAATTACCGGGTGCATGCCGACTCAACATTTCCCAACGATCCCCGGTTTTCGGATTTGTGGGGACTGCATAACACCGGCCAGAGCGGGGGCAAACTTGATGCAGATATCGACGGCCCGGAGGCGTGGGATTTTATATTCGGCAGTGACCAGGTTATCGTGGCGGTGATTGACACGGGAGTGGATTATACCCATGAGGACCTGGCGCCGAACATGTGGATTAACCAGCCGGAATGGAACGGAACGCCGGGGGTGGATGATGACGGGAACGGGTATGTGGATGATATTTACGGGTATGATTTCCGCAACGAAGATCCTAATCCGATGGATGATCATTACCATGGAACGCATTGCGCCGGAACGATCGGGGCGGCGGGCAATAACGGCAAGGGCATTACGGGGATCTGCTGGGATGTGAAAATCATGGCGCTGAAGTTTCTCGGTTCCTCCGGCAGCGGAACTACTTCGGACGCGATCCAGTGTATTCAGTACGCCGTGCAGATGGGGGCGAATGTGATGAGCAACTCCTGGGGCGGCGGAGATTACAGCCAGGCCCTGTATGATGCGATTCAGGCGGCTGGGAATGCCAATGTGCTGTTTGTAGCGGCCGCGGGCAATAACGGGTCGAACAACGATACGTATCCTCATTATCCTTCCAACTATACGCTGCCGAATGTGATTTCAGTGATGGCGACGGATCGAAATGACACTCGGTCCGATTTTTCGAATTACGGGCCGACTTCAGTGGACCTGGGAGCACCGGGGACCAGCATCCTGAGCTGCGAACCGGGCAATCGGTACCAGTATCTAAACGGAACCTCCATGGCCTGTCCGCATGTGTCCGGGGCCTGTGCCGCATTGTGGTCGCTGAACCCGGGACTTTCGGCCGACGAAGTGAAGAACATTCTGCTGTCCACGGTGGATCCGACGCTGCCGGGACGCTGTGTATCCGAAGGGCGTCTGAATCTGTATAACGCGGTCCTGGAGACCAAAGTGCCCTGGCTTTCGTTTGATGTCGAAGAGGGGACGCTCGGGCCGGATGAATACGCGGATATCCAGGTCACGATCAGTGCGATGGCTCTTGAGCCGGGCTTCTACGCGGCGGAAATCCTGATTCTTTCGGATGATCCGATGCGTCCGACGACGGTGATCCCGGTGGACCTGGCGGTGCTGCCGGACCCGCTGGAGGTGCTGCCGGAACATGGATTTGACCCTAACGGCTTTGAAGGGGGGCCTTTTGCGCCGGAGGCCATGACTTATACGCTTAGGAATGTCGGAAGCCAGCCGCTTGAGTGGCAATTGGAGTATTCGGCCACGTGGGTGGATGCTGACGTGACCAGCGGTATATTGAATCCGGCCGAATCTCAGACTGTCCATCTCCAGTTAGGTGAATCGGCTTATCAATTGGGTGCGGGATTTTATGAAGATATACTGATTTTCAGGAATCTGCTGCTGGGCAGTCAGCAGTTTCGGCCAGCCGTGCTGAGTGTTCAGCCACCGGATCTTTTCACCGAGTCTTTTCGGGGTGACTTTGATCTGTCGGGCAAAACGATTCGTTTTCGCCCGGCGGGGAATATTGCTTATTATGCCTGCTGTGTGGAGGCCGATGACGCTGCCGACTTTGCGTTCGACCCGGCGGCCGGAACTTTTCTGTCTTTGGGAGATGATGATTTTGCGGAGGTTGTATTTACAGGCGGCCGAGAGTTTCTCTTTTACGGCGTTTCCTATGATCGTGTCTATATCGGCAGTAACGGATATTTGACGTTCGGGGAGGGGGACTGGTGGTATGAAGGATCGCTGGAGGACCATTTCATTCTTCCCCGGATTTCCATGCTGTTTACGGATTTGACTCCGCCGAACAATCAATGTATTTCCTGGCAGCAACTGGAGGATCGATTTGTTGTGACTTTTGAGAACGTGCCGATTTTTGGCGATAAGATGAAGAAAAGCAGTTTTCAGGCAGAGTTGTTCTTTGCTGACCAGGTGATTCGTATGACCTATCTTTCGGCAGAAACTGACGGCAGCATCATCGGGCTTTCGAGGGGTCTCGGGCTTCCTGAGTTTTTCGCGGAAAGCGATTTGAGCAGCTATCTGAACTGCTGTTCCTGCGGAGACCTGGAAGGGGATGGATATGTGGGGATGTCCGACTTGTCAGAGGTTGCGGTGGCCTGGCTTCGCGGTGATTGTATGGGGCCTGACTGGTGCGGGTGGGCGGATCTGAACCGGGACTCTGCAGTGGACGGGGCCGATCTTTCCCTACTTGCTTCACACTGGCAGGAGGATATGTCGGAGTATGGCTGGTCCGAGTCGCAGATCTTTCCGGAATTGAATGACGGAACCAATTTTGCCCTCACTCCCTGTTTATCGGGAGACGGCCTTTCAATTTATTTCAGCCGGGATATTCCTTCTCTGGGCATTCGCTGTATTGTTCAGGCCACACGAAGCGATCCGGAAGGATCTTTTACTTCCGAGAGAATCCTGACGGAATTGGATACGACCGGACTGGGCTTTATGGCGCCCTGGCTTTCTTCGGACGGGCTTCGTTTGTATTATCATGAAAACGATGAAAGTGGAAAGAGTATCATTAAGAAGGCGGAGCGAGAACCAAATGATTCAATATGGGCCTCTGTGACGGTCTTGGCCGGACTGCCCGAAGATTCATTTCATGCATCATTGACTGAAGATGAAATGCAGATCTTTTTCTGCAGATCAACAACTGAGGGCTCTGTTTCCGGAAGCGACTGTGTGATGTGGACTGCTTCACGCAGTTCAACAGGGGAGCCGTTTGCTAATGCCCGTCCTCTGGATGAACTGAATTGTTCGAATCGGCATTATACTCCCCGTATTATGCCGGATGGGTTAACTTTATATTTCTGCTCGAATCGATATGATCCTGCAGATTACGATATTTTTCGAGCAAGGCGAAGTGAAGCGAATTTCCTTTTCGGACCAATAGAACGAATCGATGCAGGCAATAATACAAATCATATATTTGTAACAAGGGATGAAAAAGCGATTTATTTTGTTGAAAATAAGGGCGCCTATCTTGGTATCGGTATGAGCAGACTGGAAAAGAAGGAGTATACATGGTCTGAGCCGCAGTTATTGGCGGAACTCAATGATGGAGCCAATGTTGCGAATTTGCCGTGTTTGTCCTCTGATGGATTGTCTATTTACTTTGCCCGTTTTATTCCCAGTCTCGGCTGTTCCTGTATTGTTGAAGCCACCCGTTTGGTACCGGAGGGATTATTTGGCTCCGAACGGGTTTTGTCTGAATTAATGACCACGGGCGATCATGTACGAGGTCCCTGGATATCAGAAGACGGTTTTCGACTCTATTATAAGGAAGCTCAACAGTCAGGTCCGGAGTTGTTTCGGATGGCTCGACGAGATTCTCTTGCGGATCCGTGGATTCCCGCCTTGCGAACATTTCCAGAACTTAATGTCGAGGAAACAGGGATTGCTGAACTCGCTCTAACAAGAGATGAGTTAGTTATTTTTTATCAAAAGGTTCCCCCGGTTGGTTTTTCGGATATTTACATGGCTACCCGATCCTCAATTGAAGAACCGTTTTCAGATGTTGCCAATGTGGCAGAAATTAATACTTTACAATATGAGCAAGGTCCCTATGTAACACCGGATGGGTTTACGATTTATTTTAATTCGGATGGTGCCGAACCCGGTCAGCATGACCTATATAAAGCGACAAGAATATCCACAATAGAGCCGTTCAGCAAAGTTCAAAAAGTCTCCGCGAGTACTCCGAATAAAGATAGTGTGCCTTGGATTGATTCTACGGAGACGATTCTATATTTCTACAGTGAATGGGGCGACAAGAAAGGGATCTGGTTTTCAAAGAAGGAGCCGGTTACAAATTCCTGTCTGCCGCGGTAGTACGTTTGATCTGTTTGAAGAGTTTATAAAAAAGCCCGCCTTTTGGGGCGGGCGGGCTTTTTTGCTTCTATACCATGGGTCTTAATGTTGTCTTATAATGCCTCGCGGGGATGGGCGTTTTGGTATTGTTCCTTCATGCGGCTGGTGGTCACATGGGTGTAGATCTGGGTGGTTGAGAGGGACTGGTGTCCGAGCAGTTCCTGGACGCTGCGGAGGTCGGCCCCGTTGTTGAGCATGTGAGTGGCGAAACTGTGCCGCAGGGTATGGGGGCTGATGGTCGGGTCCAGTCCGGCTTCGCGTAGGTACTTGTCCATTTTCCGTCGGACGCTGCGTGTACTGAGCCGCTTGCCGTGCTTGTTGGCGAAGAGGACCTTGCTGTCAAAGCCCGAATCGTTCAACATGCGCCGGTTTCGGAATTCGATATAATGCTGGATCGACTGGAGGGCGCTGGAGCCGATGGGGCAGATGCGTTCTTTTTTGCCTTTGCCCCGAATGTGGATGACCTCGCCGAGGAAGTCCACATCCTCGAGGTTCAGTCCGACCAGTTCGCTGACCCGCATGCCGGTGCTGTAGAGGACTTCGAGGATAGCGCGGTCGCGTGCGCCGAGCCAGGAATCGGAGGGCGGGGTGTTCAGCAGTCGCTGGACCTGTTCATATTCGAGGAATTTCGGCAGCTTTTTGTCCTGCTTGGGTGTTTTGAGGGTGCTGACGGGGTTGCTGCCGATGATGTTTCGCTTGACGAGGAATTTGTAGAAGCTTCGCAGGGTCGCCAGTTTTCGGGCGGCGGTGGACTTGGTATAGTTTCGCTCGCTGAGAAAGGCCATGAACTTTCGCATGGTCTGGACATCGGCCTGGCGAAGCAGCTCGTCGATGTGGACCTGTGTCTGGGTTTGTGTGGCCGTCTGCGTGCCGCCCGCGGAGGATTGCCAGTCGGCGGGACCGGCAGGTTCCGGCTCGGCCCCGTGATCGGCTTTCAGGAAGTCCGAAAACTGTTCGAGATCAGCGCCGTAACACTTGGCGGTGTGATCGGAGAAATGCTTTTCAAATTTTAAATATCCCAAGAAATCCTGAATAATTGCCGAGTCTTTCATAGCTATTCCTTCGTGACAAATTTTTTCAAAAACCATATAAGCGAGTTACTCTGTGTCGTCATAGTCACTGTATTGTTCAAAGGACTGCATGGGCAGGGGCAGGTCTTTGTACAACAACTGGTCGGCCTGTCCGATCAGGGACTGGGTAAGTCGAAAACTGAGCACGGCCGCGTCAAACCAGTCAAAATCCGTTCGTGGATCCGTCGCCGCAGCGACGAGGGCATCGAGCAAGGGGCCTTCCTGTCCGGCCTCATAGCGAAAGATGTATCTTTCCGTCCCTTTGTTGAGAACCAGTTGTTTTTTTCCGGTATCCATAAGATATCACCCGATAAACAAACATCACTACATGATTTATCGGTCGAAAAGGGGGATTCTAAAGCAATTTTTTAATATTTTTATCAGACAGTGCAGGAAAAGGGATACCGGGCGGAGGATACGACCGATAAAACCGCATGGAAAAGGGATTGTGATTTATACGGGGCGGGGTTTTGGGCCTCCTACGGGAGGCAATAAAAAGGTCTTCCCTGCTGGTTTTTGACCTGGATTTTTCCCTGCTCCTGAAGATGTTGAAGATGTTTTACGGCGAGATTGGGAGCGATTCGCAAACTTTTGCAGAGTTCTTCGAGTCCGCAGGGCCTGCGTTTGATGGTTTCGAGGATGTGTTCTTCGGAGACGCGGGTTTGTTCGGAGGTCGCAGCAGCGGGGAAATCGGCGATGATTTCGGCGTCGGGACGGAGCCGCGCGGCAATGGAATGGAGTTTATCGGGGTTAACGGCTTTGACATCGGGGTGGGCGGTCGGCCGCACGGCGGTATTTAACTGGACTCGATCGGGCTTGATCTGTTCGATGAGACGGCCGATATTCCGGACAGATTCGCTCCCGGTATTGATGCCTTCGCAGAAAAAGACTTCCAGCCAGATGGGGCCGGAGTATTCCTTTCGAAAGGCAATCAGGCCGTCAACGAACGCAGAAAAGGATAAATCCGGATGCGGTTTGTTGATTTGCTGAAATGTTTTTTCGTCTCCGGCATCGAGGGAGGGCAGGACGAGGTCGGCTTTGCAGGATTCCCGGCGGACCTGCGGGAGTGTGAACAGCGTGGCGTTGGTAATCAGGGCGATGGGAACCTTTGTGACGGCGCGGATTTGGTCGATGATGTTTCCGAGCCGGCTGTGGAGGGTGGGTTCTCCGGAGCCGCTGAGGGTGATGTAGTCGGCCATACCGCCGGCCTGAAGCCATTGTTTGAGTTCCTCAATGACTTCCTCCGGGGGGACGTAGGGCTTTCGTTCCATGACGAGCTTGCCGTCTCGGCCGAGTTGGCAATAGAGGCAATTTTGTGTGCATGTTTTGAAGGGGATCAGGTCCACTCCCAGACTCAGGCCGAGCCGGCGGGAGGGGACGGGTCCGAACAGGTATCGATATTTCTGGGGGGTCGTGCTCATAGTTTTGTGCGGATTGCCTTAAAAATGGATTGACAGGTTCGTATCAGGGGTTCGACCTGATTGATGGGGAGCATGCATTCGGCATCGCAGAGGGCTTTTTCGGGGTTTGGGTGGACTTCCATGAACAGTCCGTTGGCCCCGGCGGCGACGGCCGAGCGTGCGAGCAGGGGGGCCAGTTCCCGACGGCCCGCACTGGCATGGCCGAGTCCGCCGGGCTGCTGTGTGCTGTGGGTGGTGTCAAATATGACGGGGCAGCCGAGGTGCTGCATGGCGGGGATGGCGGTCATGTCGTTTACGAGTCGATTGTATCCGAAAAAGGTGCCTCGTTCGGTCAGGAGGATTTTTTGGTTGCCGGTGGAGCGGATTTTGTTGACGGCGTTTTTCATCTCCTCGGGGCTGACAAACTGGCCTTTTTTGACGTTGACGGGTTTTTGTGTGTTTCCGCAGGCGACGAGCAAGTCGGTCTGGCGACACAAAAACGCGGGAATCTGGATGATATCGGCCGTTTGTGCGACGGCGGGTGCCTGGGCGGGTTCGTGGATGTCGGTCAGGATGGGCAGGCCCGTTTTCCGGCGGACTTTTTCGAGGACGGCCAGTCCTTTTTCGAGGCCGGGACCGCGGAAACTGTCGATGCTGGAGCGGTTGGCCTTGTCGAAGCTGGCTTTGAAAATGAAGGGGACGCCTGTTTTCTGTTGGATGGCCAACAGTTTTTCGGCGATTTGGAGACACAGGTCCTCGCTTTCAATGACGCAGGGGCCGGCGATTACAAAAAGGTCTTCGGTGAGGCCGATTTTGACGGGTCCGATTTGAAACGAGTCATTTTTTTGCATATTCTGTTCCACGGTTGATTTTTTATCCGATCATTCTGAGCAGGCGTGTGCGGATGCCCGCGGGTTTGGCTTTGGGGGGGACGAGCACCCGGATGGCCTGGGGAATTATTTGAATGGCGGCGGGCGGGGCCGGGCCGGGGTCGCCGTCAATTTGACAAAAGACATTTTTTTCGATGGGTTCTATGGTGATTTCTTTGGCCTGTCGATAGATGACATCGGAACCCTGCGTGTGCATTTTGAGGACGGTGGCGGCGGCGTGCTTGATCAGGCGTGCCTGGCTTCGGCAGCGGTAGATGCACAGGTCCAGTTTGCCGTCTCCATAGTCGGCGTGTTTGCAGATTTGCAGGCCGATGGCGTATCGGGAGATATTTCCGACGAAGACCAGTCCGCGGCCGGCAAAGCATTCCTGTCCGTCGGCGGTGACTTTCATGGGGGGGAAATCGTATTCCCAGAAGGATCTCCAGATCGGCCAGAAATAATCGAGATGGCTGATGTGGCCGGTGCGCCAATGATCGATTCGATCGATGACATCTCCGTCGAAGCCGAATCCGCAGATGGAGGTAAAATGCCTGCCGTTGATGATGCCCAGATCGAGCGGTCGGATAGTGTTGTTTTCATAGGCCTGGATGAGGGTTTCGGCCCGGAGGTCGAATCCGAGTTCGTTGGCCAGCAGGTTTTCGGTTCCGGAGGGGACGATCAGGAGGGGCTTGTCGCTTCCTTCGAGTCCGTGAACGACTTCGCGGATGGTTCCATCGCCTCCGGCGGCGGCGACGAGCGTGCAGTCGTAATCGACGGCGGCCTGGTTGGCCAAGTCGCAGGCGTGGCTGAGGGATTCGGTAAAGCAGGTTTTGACCCGGCAGCCCTTGTGCTCAAAATAATCCTGCAGAGGGGTGACCAGATGCTTGTAGCTGCTGGCTCCCGACTTGGGATTGATGATATAAAAAATGTATCCTTCCGGATTGGCCATTGGTTTTATTCCGTTTTCGATTTTTTCGCCTTTTGGGTCAGTCGGGCGTATCCTTGTGAAATATGGGGCCGGTCGGCGAGATCCAGCCGGCGGAGCATATCGCGGACCCGGTTTTCGTCGGGGCCTTCGATTTCGACGAAGGCGCCCAGATGGGGCAGTTCGTCGAGGCAGATGAGGCAGGGGCCGAAGGTCCAGACCTGGCGGGATTTTTCGACCCGGACGGCGGGGGTCAGGCCAAGCTGCTGAAAGAGAGCGACGACGGCGTCATAATCGGAGACCTGAAATTCGGTTTCCTGCCGGCTTTTGTAGGGGCCCGGCATCCGGGGTCCCTTCCAGGTGAGGGTGAGGGTTTGCCGGGTTGCGTCGGTCTGGCGCCGGAGGCGCAGGCCGCAGTCTTTTTTGAGCCGGCGGTTTTCGGGGTCTTCGAGATAGAGGTCTTCCTGGCGGGTGACCGGGCCGGCGTCGGCGCCGAGGCGCTTTAGCCGCTCCCGGATCGGCTCCAGCGACGGGACGGCGATCTTGGCTTCCACTTCAAGATGTATTGAGGTTTTGTTCTGCACAGGAAGTCGCGTTCATTTACGCAATAATATTTACCAGTCTGGATTTAATGACGATTATCTTTTTTGGGGTCCGGCCGTTGAGCAGGGTCTGAATTTTGGGTGCGGCCAGGGCTTTTTGTTCGATTTCCTTTTCGTCGGCGTCGGCGGAAACGAGGATGCGGTCCTTGATTTTGCCGCCGATCTGTACGGCCAGTTCGATTTCCTTTTCTTTGGTCAGCATGGGATCGAAGGCCGGCCAGGGCTCGTAGGCGAGGGTTTGGGGATGGCCGAGCCGCTGCCAGAGTTCTTCGGCGACATGCGGGGCAAAGGGGGAAAGGAGGAGGACATAGGTTTCGAGGACTTCTTTGGGCCGGACCTGCCGGCGGCTGAGATGATTGACAAAGATCATCATCTGGCTGATGGCGGTATTGAAGGCGAAGTGCTCGATGTCGCCGGTGACTTTTTTGATTGTCTGATGGAGGATTCGGAGGGTTTCCTCGTCGGCTTTGGCGTCCCGGACGGCGTCCTGCAGGGCGCCGGTATCGGGATTGACGATCATTCGCCAGCTTTTGTTAAGGAAGCGGTGTACGCCCTCGACGCCGCGCATGCTCCAGGGTTTGGCGGCTTCGAGGGGTCCCATGAACATTTCGTAGAGCCGCATGGAATCGGCGCCGTAATCGGCGATGACCTGATCGGGATTGATGACGTTGCCTCGTGATTTGCTCATCTTCTGGTTGTCCTCGCCGAGGATCATACCCTGGTTGACGAGCTTCCTGAAAGGTTCAGGGGTGGAGACGTATCCGAGATCGTAAAGGAGCTTGTGCCAGAAGCGCGAGTAGAGCAGGTGGAGGACGGCGTGTTCGGCTCCGCCGATGTAGAGATCGACGGGCATCCAGTATTTTTCGACGAGGGAATCAAAGGCGGCGGATTGGTTGTCGGGGTCCATGTATCGCAGGTAGTACCAGCAGCTTCCGGCCCACTGGGGCATGGTGTTGGTTTCGCGGCGTGCCTTGCGTCCGTCGGGGAGGGTGATGCTGACCCAGTCAGCGGCCCTGGCTAGAGGCGGCCGGCCGTTTTCGGTGGGTTTGTAGTCCTCCATTTCGGGCAGGCCGAGCGGGAGATCCTCTTCGGAGAGGGCGAGGGTTTGGCCGTCTTCGACATGGAGGATGGGAAACGGTTCGCCCCAGTATCGCTGGCGACTGAAGAGCCAGTCGCGAAGTTTGTAATTGACGGCTTTTTTTCCGAGTTGTTTATCTTCGAGCCAGGCGGTGATTTTTTCCTTGAACTGGGGTGTCGAAAGCCCGTTGAAGGGTCCGGAATTGACGGCGGTGCCATTGCCGATGAAGCAGGCCCTGGCGGATTCGACCTGGGCGGCCAGCGTTTCGTCTTCCGGGCGGACGACCGGGATGATCGGCAGGCCGAACCTGGCGGCGAACTCAAAATCCCGTTCGTCGTGGGCGGGGACGGCCATGATGGCGCCGGTGCCGTAACTGATGAGGACATAGTCGCTGATCCAGATGGGGATTTTCTGTTCATTGACGGGATTGACCGCATAGGCGCCGGTGAACTGACCGGTTTTGTCTTTGGCCAGGTCGGTGCGGTCGAGGTCGCTCTTGCGGGCGGCCTGCTCTTTGTAGTCCGCGATGGGTTGTTTGTATTCTTCGGTGGTGAGGGCATCGACGAGGGGATGTTCGGGGGCCAGGACCATGTAGGTGGCGCCGAAGAGGGTATCGGGACGGGTGGTGAAGACGCGGATGACATCGTCGCGGCTGTCCACTTTGAAATCCACCTCCGCGCCGATGCTTTTGCCGATCCAGTCGGCCTGGAGTTTTTTGATGGATTCGGTCCAGTCCAGATCCTTCAGCCCGTCGAGAAGCCGCTCGGCGTATTTGGTGATTCGCAGCATCCACTGTCGCATGGGTTTGCGGATGACGGGGTGGCCGCCGCGTTCGCTGAGGCCGCCGACTACTTCTTCGTTGGCCAGGACGGTGCCGAGGGCCGGGCACCAGTTGACGGGGGCCTGGGCCTCATAGGCGAGGCGGTGATCGTCTATGTATTGCCTGACGGCTTTTTCGCCCCGGTTGCGGATGTCTTCCGGGATCGGCAGTTCTTCAATCGGCCGTGCTTTTTGCTGTGTGTCATCAAACCAACTGTTGAAAAATTTGAGGAAGATCCACTGGGTCCATTTGTAGTAGTTGATGTCCGTTGTATCGACCTGGCGGTCCCAGTCGTAGCTGAAGCCGAGGGCCTGAATCTGTCGCCGCATATTGGCGATGTTTTTCTGCGTGGTGAGGGCCGGGTGGGTTCCGGTCTGGACGGCGTACTGCTCGGCGGGCAGGCCGAAGGCGTCCCAGCCGATGGGGTGGAGGACGTTGAAGCCGGTCATGCGTTTGTAGCGGGCGACGATATCGCTGGCGGTGTATCCCTCGGGGTGTCCGACATGAAGGCCCTGTCCGGAGGGGTAGGGGAACATATCGAGGACGTAATACTTGGGCCGCAGGTGCAGGGGGGCTTTCGGGTCGGGCTTTGCGGGGGATTTTGTGTCAGCGGTCGGCGCGCCATTGGGGGCCTTGAAGGTCTTTTGGCTGAGCCAATAGTCCTGCCACTTTTTTTCAATCGCGTTAAAATCGTATCGGCCGTTATCCATCATCCGGTTCCTGAAAATATAAATCATTAAACGATAAGCAATTGCGTGTTTTTGAGCCAGGCAATTCGTAAAGAATCACCTATTATAGCGTTCCTGCCGCGGAAGGCAAGATTCAAGCGGCGAAAGGTCGAATTTGTGCTCATGAGGCCGATGGTGATTCATTTTCGTAATAAGTCTTGACGAATCTGAAAAACAAGATATATTTCACTTTTTCGCGGATGTGGCGGAATTGGCAGACGCGCAGGCTTCAGGTGCCTGTGGGCATTAGCTCGTGGAGGTTCGAGTCCTCTCATCCGCATTCTCTTCTTTTTCAGGGCGGGGGATTTGGGGGACTTTTTCTCTGTCAAGTCTTTGTTTTGAAACAGGTTATGGGAGCTTGGATTCGGGGAGCCGCCGGTTTGTTTACTGAATCCAGTCGGCGGCCAGATCGACAAGCTGCTCGATGGAATAGGGATTGGTCCAGCCGGCCGAGAGGGCGGCCAGGTCGTCTATATCCACCTGGGTGTCTTTGTTGAAATCGCCGTCGGGATAGGGATTGAGGCACGGCAGGGTAAGCTCAATATAATCGAGGAACATCCAGCCCCAAAAGTGCTCAATGCGAACGGTGTTGCTGCCGGCGTTTAGCGTAATCTCTCCGAAATCAAAATCAGCCCAGTAGCCGCCTGTATTCAGGAAATTTGGTGTCCAAACCAGTTGGCCGTTGACCAGGACGTGGTTTTTTTTGTCGCCTGAACCAAGAGGGATCAGGTAGCGAATGATCATCGGGTAATTGCCGGGCTGATTTGCGAAGACGGTAAAGGTGACCCCTGTTCCAGAGACGGCATCAAAACGCATCGAGCCGGCGCCGGAGTAGCCGATGTAGTTTGTGCTGAAGCTGGGCCCATCGGAGACGGCGTCTTCGGCTTCGAAGCGAACCGGCCCGGGAAGGGCTTCGCTGCCGACAAAGAGGGAGATTTTTTCGGAGGTGGTGACCAGGCCGGTGCTGTCGGTTGCCTTTGCCTTGAGGGAGCAGGGTCCGGGGGGGATTTGATTCCATGTGCAGGTATACGGGGGTACGGTATCTTCGCCGAGCTTGGTTGTGCCGTTGAAGAATTCGACTTTGGTGATGGTTCCGTCGGCATCGTCGGCGTCGGCCCGGATTGTCAGATCGGCGTATTCGGGGATTTTGATCCGGTTCCACGGCCAGGTTATTGAGCCGCTTGGCGGGCTGGTGTCGTGGGGGTAGTTTTTCCAGTCGATGAGTTCATCCAGCGTGATGATGTCCGGGTCGTGATAGACATCGGACAGGTAGTTGGGGTCCGTCTCCCATATAAAATGGCCGGACCAGACGGAAAACCAGATCCACCAGACGTCGTCTACCCTGATTTTGTCCGGGTCGGGGAGGATTCCCGATTCGGTCAGGGCCACGAGTTTGGTTCCTTCGTGGCGGTTTTGCGTGTCCTGCCAGAAGGCGACCATGCTGGTGGGACCGTCTGGATAGATGTCCATGCCCGCGATGTCCACGTAGTCGTCGCCGGGATACCAGGCGGGGTCGCCGACGGTATAGACCCAGATCAGGTGGTGGAGGCCGTGGATGTTGACGTATCGATCATACATGAGATGCCAGAGCTCGATGAAGGGGCCGGGGCCTTTGGCTCCCCACCAGAACCAGCCGCCTGAGGCCTCGTGGAGCGGCCGCCAGAGAACGGGGATGCCGTCCTGCTGAAACTTGGCCAGCTCGAGGGCGATGGCATCGAGGTCGCGGATGAGGAGCTGGTATCGCCAGCTATTCGGATCGGCCAGGGCTGCCTGGATATCAAATGTGGTTCCATTGGTATAGAATCCCCGCCACCAGGGATATTCTTCGGATTCGATCAGGTCTGTTGGGGCGTTCCAGTGCCAGCTTAAGCTGACGATTCCGCCGCCGATCTGTGCCCAGTCGATCCAGCTTTCTGTCTGGCCGGTCGGGTTGGCTCCGTGTTCGATTCGAGAGGGGGAATAATTTATCAGATCGAAGACGCCGACAGCGGGCTGTTTTCCGGAGATGGCTTCGACGTAGAAGATGTCTTCGAGGGATTGCTGTCCGGAAAGGACTTTGTGGCCGTAGGAATCGACCAGAAAGGACAGGAGTGATTTTGCCTCGTTCGTGGCCTGTGGGTTGGTCAGATTTTTTGGGGGTCTCAGCAGGCCGATTGAGGTGGTCAGGGCGGATTGGGCGGCCGAAAGGGCGGTTTGGGCGGGATGGGCCTTCACCGCCGGGGACGCGTACAGAACGCATAACATCAGGATTAATCGAGCTTTGCGCATTTTTAATAGAGAACGCAACCCGTCTTTTTCGGATTTCTATCGACATCGGCCGCGGCTATCGGCGACCGATTGGCTGCATTATATCCGATTATTGTCCGCAAAGCCAGTATTTTGTGAATTCCGCGAGGTCGTCGATCTCCACGGCGCCATCGTGGTAGAAGTCGCAGTCCTGGCACCATGTGTTGTCCGGGCCGCAGTCTGTGCTGTTCCACCAACCGGCAAAACGGGCCAAGTCATCGAGGGTAAAGCAGCCCCAGCCGGGCTGGTTGTCATTGCGTTTTAAGTACAGCCGATCCTTGGCAAAACATCCCATTTCGCCTTCGCCGCAACGGAGCTGCCAGGGGCCGGGCAGCCAGACGTTATCGGGGCGCCAAAACATCGAGGGCTCCCAGTCATAACTGGCGATCCAGCCGCTGTGGCTGATTTGGTATTGCTCGAAAAAGTCGTGAATGGGCTGGCCGTAGTTGGTGATTGTGCCGTCACTGAGGGAGCCGGATGAGGCGGTTTCGCTGAATCCCCATTCGGTGGCAAAGACAGGGAAGACCGCGGCGCAGTCGGTGACATGCTTGAGGAACGAGGTTTTGTTCGGGGGAAGCCAACTGTTGTCGAGCCATTGGAGGGGATACAGGTGGGATGTGTATACGATATTTGTGCCGCTGATGGGGTTGCTGACGACCGGGGTCAGTACTTTGCAATAGTCCGGGGTGCCTACGAGGATGAGGTTGTCGGGGGCGTAGGTGCGGACGAGATCGACCCAGTTCTGCATGTCGGTGCGGACACTGGCCCATTTTTGCGAGTCCAAGAGGAAGTCCCGGTTGACGGGTTCCTGGAAGAGCTCAAAGAGGACGTGGCTATCGTTGGCGAATTTCGGGGCCATATAGGTCCAAAATTCGTTTGTGGGCTGAATGTGGTCGAATGTGTTCCTGCTATAGTGCCAGTCGATAATGGCATAGACATCTCTCTGGGCGCAGCGGTCCACGGCCGCACGAAGCAGATCATAGAGAATGGTATCGTTGGGGTTAAAAGGGTAGGGCCGTGATGCGATATCGGGGGGCGTGATGCACAGGCGGATGACTCTTGTGTACCAGCCGGAGGAGGCGCCCTGGGAGTCGGTTTTGTCCGTGAGGCGGTCGATCATATTAATGACGCCGCCGTGCCATTGCTCGACGGAGCCGATATCGACCATGTCAATCCCCCTGAGGACCACGACGTTTCCGGCGGGGTCTTTGATTTTGTTGCCATCTACATGCAGCCAGGGCAGGGCCGCGAAGAGAGGGGACATCAGGGCAAGAAAAAGGACCAGGGAGGCCACGGCAGAGTTTTTGTATTCCTTCATCATCGATCCCTTCTGAAATATAGCATTAACAGGTATACAATTTATTTATATACGAAATTAGTAGTCAAGGTTATCCGTAAGTAATCTGCCTGCCAACAGGTATAAATCGAATCGGTTGCAGCCGATTATAAATTAACCAATAATATTTGCGATCTAATACTATAATATTTGTATTATAGTAAATGCGGGTTTTCAGGTCAACGAAAAAAGAAAAAAGCGGGAAAAGGGAAAAAAATACAAAAAGTTGAAGAGTTTTTTTTTGAAGAAAGACTGTGTATTGAGTGCAAAAAAGACGGCTCAAAATTTTATAAGTATTTGTTTTAAATGGATATAGAGAAAATATAGGACGTTCTTTTCGGGCCTTTGTTAAATTTTCGCTTTTTTTTGGTTTTGCCTTGACTTAAAAAGTTCGAAAAAGTACAATTCAAATATTGTAGTAGCCGATTGTTAATATTATAGGCGTTTTTTTGAGGACCTTATTTTGAACCTATTTGCGGAGGAAAGATTGGGAACTTTATTTGGGCCCTGTTGCTCGTATGCAGATCCTGATTTGGCGGGGGCATGTCAATTTGGAGAGGGCAGGGGTTTTCTGCCTGGTCTCGTGTTCTGAAGCCGTTTTCCTGCGGGGCGTGTTCTGTGAGTATGCTCCGCCGGAAGAGATAGAGTGTGAAGTGTGTTTATTTCTCGTTGTGTTTGTGTGTGTGGTGCGAAAGAAATCAAATTAACTTTTTTGGATGGAGGTACGAAATGAGAAAGAATGCCGTGGTTTTTGGACTGTTGCTGGTTTTTGCCGGGTATGCGATGGCGGACCTTGTTACCGTGAATGACAGCGCGTTGCTTCAGTTTACGACGCCGGGCGGTTCTTCGGGCAGTACGCTGGATGCCGTGACGGATATCCCCGGCAATCCGGGTGTGCAGTTTGATTTTACGTTTAACAATCAAGCCGGCTGGACAGATGTGACGGCCAAGAAAAGCTTTGCCGGGGAATTTGAGATTGGGGATACCTGGGAAGCGAAGTTTCTAAACACCGATGACTACACGCTTACGGTCTATCTGTTCATGCAGTATAACAGCGGCTGGACCTACAAACAGGGTACAGGCGTGAATATCGGGTCCGGCCAGGAGGCCGTTGTCAGTCTTTATATTGATCCGCTGCTTGTGACCGATTCGGTAAAGGCCATTGGAGTTAAGTTTGGTACGAACACGTGGACGGGCCGTCCGGATGGTTCCTCGGCTTCCATTCAGGTGGTTCCGGAGCCGGCGACGCTGGTTTTGCTGGGTCTTGGCGGACTGCTTCTGGGTCGGAAAAGAAGCTAACCTTCCGATTATAAGAGGGTCCGGCGGCGGTTTCGGCCGCGGCCGGGAAGTGCAGTATAAGCGCATGTTTTTAACGTACTTCTTTTGCGGTGAGAAAAGGGCTGTTTGAAAAAACGACTTTTCGAAACCGCAAAAGAAGTATGTGAGCCAGACCGGGTGCGATGGAGGGGTGAATAAAATAGGGTAATCAGGCAGACCTGTAGAAACAAAATACATTGAGTTTGTTGAGTGATGTGCTCTCATAAAATAACGGGTTTCAATCAAGAAAAAAAACGACATGGTATCGCATGTATTCTTTGAACGTTCTGTGAAAGGAGATTGCTATGCAATTCAATAGAGGGTATCTTTTTCAGGCAATCACAGGTCTGTTTTTGGCTGTTTTTTTGAGCGGGCCGGTATTGGGGGATCCGAATTTGCTGCCGGCGATTCGATTTGAGGCCGAGGGAGGTACCTTTACGGGGCCGCTGGTTAAGGTAAGCGATGCGGTGGAGGGGTATTCGGGAGCCGGTTATGTGACGGGCTTTCAGCGTGTGGACCCGAACGATGAAATGGTCATGGTGGCCGTCTATGCCCACGAGGCGGAAGATTATCCGCTGATTATCGGGTATCGTTCTCATCACGCGACAAAGAAAAACCGACTTTTTGTCAACGACATAGACGTCGTGGGCGATCATATCTATTACCCGATGTCGGCGGAGTTTACGGAGCTGGCCTACGGAGCGATTCCGCTGCAGGCCGGGACCAATACGGTCAAGTTTGCCGTTGCGCCCGGAGGGGAGGGGTGGATGGATGTGGATTATTTTGATATTAAGGCGCTGAATCCTCAGGCCATGGAGCCGAGTCCGAAATACGGGGCAACGGTTTTTCCGGGGACCGATCAACTGTGCTGGCTGAATCCGGATGCCGGTCCGGGCGACATTATTACCTGCGATGTGTATCTCGGTACGAGTGAGCCGGATGATCTGCTGGCCGATTACGGGCTGACGAAGATCGCTTCGGGGTTGTGGGGAAGCTGCGTATCAATTCCCTTTGAGCTTGAATCGATGCAGACTTATTACTGGATTGTGGACTGCACGGATTATAACGGGGGCTCGCCGATTTTGCTGCGGGGGCCGACCTGGACCTTTACGACGGGGATTGCCCCGACTCTTGTGGAGGCCGAGGACGGGTATATTACCGGGCCGGAGATGCGGGCAGCCACCGTTGTGCCGGGCTACTCGGGCGACGGTTATGTGACGGGCTTTAATCAGATTGATCCGCCGAATGAGAAAGTGACGGTTTCGTTCTTTGCCGCGGAGGCGGGGGATTATCCGCTTTCGATGGGCTTTCATTCTCCGTACGGGGACAAGGCGCAGTATCTGTTTGTCAACGGGGATCAAAAGGCCGATGCGGCCTTTTTCGGAACGGAGGACTGGGACGTTTTGGACTATGGCGATGTCGCC
Organism: Phycisphaerae bacterium; assembly: GCA_018433925.1. Lineage (GTDB taxonomy): Bacteria > Planctomycetota > Phycisphaerae > Sedimentisphaerales > Anaerohalosphaeraceae > JAHDQI01. The sequence goes on from JAHDQI010000171.1 coordinate 26,588, forward strand.
CTCGAGGAGGGGATGAATACCATCACCGTTTCGACTCGATGGGGATGGTTCTATTTGGATTATTTTATGATTCAGAATCTGGCGCCGGCGGCTTCGAGTCCGAAGCCCGCTCATCTTTCGACGGCCGGAACGGATCTGGCTCAGTTGTGCTGGACGAATCCGAATCCGGGTCCGGGGGATACGATTACCTGCGATGTTTATTTCGGGGATGATCCGAATTTGCTGGCTCCTTATGATAATTTTGAGCTGCCTTTGCTGGCGTCGGGCGTGTCGGGCGATTGCGTTTCGATTGCCGGTCCGCTGGAACCGTCGCATGATTATTACTGGGTGGTGAACTGCTGGGATTCCGAGGACGGGACGCCGGTTTTTCTGCGGGGCGGCCTGTGGAATTTCAAAACGGGCAATACCCCGCCTGTGGTTACTGCCGGTCCGAATCTCCAGGTCTGGCTGGGCAAAGACGGCGTTCCGGGGCAGGTGACGGTCGAGATTGACGCGACGGTGACCGATGACGGACTGCCTTCGGGGACGCTGACGTATCTGTGGACCCAGCAGTCGGGCGAGGCCACCGTGGAGATCGATCCGGATGATACGGAAGATATTTCGTTGACCTTTACGGAAGTGGGTGTGTACGGTTTTCGTCTGGAGGCCAGTGATACGGTCTTTTCGAGGACTTCGACGATGTATGTGACTGTGACGGAGACGCCGTGCCAGGCGGCGATGGCCAGTTCGGCCTACCAGCCGTATGACGGCGACCTGGACGATGACTGTTATGTCAGTCTGAGCGATTTTGCGATGCTGGCTTCGGACTGGCTGAATTGTACGGACCCGGATGGTTGTCAATAAAAGAAACGCTTCGAATAAACAGATGAAACAGCGATCTGAAAGGAGATAAGAAATGCTAAGCGGAAAGAATCGATATATGTTTTTATTGGCAGCCCTGTTTGCGGTTCTGTTTGGTCAGCTCTCTCCGGCGGAGAGAACACAGACCCTTCTTCTGGAAGCGGAAGAGGCGGTCGCGGATGAAAACGGGCCGTATTTTTCGACGGCGATTGCCGGCTATTCCGGTATCGGGCATATGGTTTATGGGGGTCTGACCCAGAATAATACGGGCCTCAATTTTTCCGTGTCTGCGCGGGATACCGGTTCTTATCCTATTACGATCCGGTTTTGCAGCCCGTTCGGCGATAAGAGTAATGATCTCTTTGTGAACGGCGCGAAGGAATCGAGCATCAATTTCTATCTGACAGATTACACATGGCATGACTATGTATACGGCGATATTTCCCTGAACGAAGGAAATAATACGATTCGAATCCAGGAGGACTGGGGTTACTTTTATGTTGATTATATCACGCTGGGGAATTTTCCGGTGACGGCGACTGATCCGGTGCCGGCGATTGATGAAACGGTCGGCGGGAATCTGTCTGTGTTGTGCTGGACGAAGCCGGACCCGAATGATCCGCAGCATGTCGTTACCTGCAATGTTTACCTCGGCACTACGCCGCCGAACCGGTCTTTGCCGGGATACGGATTAACCCAGATTGCCACCGAGACTGACCAGACGTGCGCGTCGATTCCGTTTTCGCTGGACCCGTTTGAAACGTACTATTGGGTGGTGGACTGCTGGGACGACGGCGGCCAGGGGCCTTATCTTCTTCGGGGCTATACATGGACCTTTAATACCAACAATGATTTCCCCACGGCCGATGCGGGGCCGGATCAGTATGTGGCCCTGGGCAATGACGGGGATCCGCTGAGCGCAACCGTCACGCTGGACGGAACGGGGACTACGGATGACGGGCTGCCTTCGGATACGCTGAATTACCTGTGGCAGCAGGTGAGCGGGCCGGACGGGATCATCATTTTCCCGTATGACGCGGCCGAGACAGAGGTTGTGCTGCCGGCGCTGGGGACTTATGTGTTTTCTTTGACGGTGGACGATACGGACCTGGAGGATAGCGATACGGTTGCGATCCATGTCTTTGAGAACCGGTGCGAGGCCCTGAAGTCACAGGCCGGTTTTGAAACAGACCTCGGCGATATCAACGAGGACTGTTCTGTGGATATTACGGACCTGTCCTTGCTGGTTGCGGATTGGCTGGAATGCAACAGCTTGATGCCCTGTATTTAAGGATAGTAAAAAGCGGAGTTTTGATATACAGAATGCCTGTGTAAATATTTTAATAATTTATGATAATATTTGCATAGAGAGACAAACTGTGGTATTATATAAATTGAATGCGGAACGAATCGTCGGCCGGAGAACGGAAACGGGTTTTTTCCCGGCCCAATGATGGATGCAATGGGAGGTTTCATTATGAAACGGAAAAACGCATTTACGCTCATTGAACTGCTCGTCGTCATCGCGATTATTGCCATGCTGCTTGCCATTATCATGCCGGCCCTGAAGATCGCTAAAATGCAGGCCCAGGGGATCGTGTGCCTGGCGAATCTGCGTGGGTTGGCGATGTCGTGGCATTCGTATGCCGAGGACCATGACGGGCGTTTGGTGCCGGGCAATATTCCTAATAACAACCCCTCTCCGAACTATTGGGTTGCCTCTCCGCAGGATCTGCAGGGGAATTTTATGGGCACCAAGCCGGTTCTTCTGGAGAATGAGTTAAATGGAATCCGGAAAGGGCTTCTTTATCCTTATGTCGGCAACACGGATAATTACCATTGTCCGGGCGACAAGGGAATGACGCAGCATGAGGGGGGGTATCGCTCGTATTCGATTACCGGGTTGATGAACGGAGAGCAGAATAAGGCGGAAGATAAAGCGTATTACGTCAAGAAGACCATCGAAATCCGAATGCCTGACAAGAAGTGTGTCTTTTTGTCGAATGTTGACCCTCGCGGCTGGAATATCGGTTCGTGGATTATGGATTATAAATTGCCGGAGTGGGGAGACCCGCTGACGATTTGGCATAATAAAAAGGGTACCCTTGGATTTGCCGACGGTCACGCGGAGATGCGCCGCTGGGTGGATGATTCGACAATTTACATCGCTGAGAACCAGAAGCGACCGCCTTATACCATTCCGAAAGACAGTGAAGATTTGACGTTTATGCAGAAGGCGTATATTCCCGGTAAATTTAATCCGGTGATGCCCTGAGAATATAGGCTGAAAACGGGTTCCGAAAAAAGACAATTTTGTGGAACTTTCCTCAGCTTCTGAACGATTGGTTCTTCGGGTCTCTTTTTGGAAGGATCTATGATAACTCGATGGAGTGATTGGGCCTTCAGGGTGGCTGCCGTGTGTGTGGCGTTGGCGGGATTAAGCTGCCATGTGACGCAGAGAGGGGCTGAGGGGCCAGGGGGCGAGAGAAAGCCCAACATTATTGTGATTTTTATTGATGATCTGGGCTACGGGGATCTTGAGCCGTTTGGGTCTGCGCAGAATAAGACGCCGCGTCTGGACCGCATGGCGGCTGAGGGAATCAAGTTTACCTCTTTTTATTCCGCGGCTCCGGTCTGTTCTCCTTCCCGCGCGGCTTTGATGACGGGCTGCTATCCGAAGCGGGTGGGTCTGGCGGCCGGGTCGAATTCGCGTACGGTGCTGTGGCCGAAGGACACGATGGGGCTGAATCCGGACGAGAAGACGCTGGCGGAGATTCTTCGTGAGGCGGGGTACGCGACCGGTTGTTTCGGCAAGTGGCACCTGGGCGATCAGCCCGCGTTTTTGCCAGGGCAACAGGGTTTTGATCGCTACTTCGGGATTCCGTATTCCAATGATATGTGGCTGCTTCATCCTCGCGCGGAGGAATGGAATTTCAGCCGGCTTCCGCTTTTGCGAGATCATCAGGTGGTCGGCGAAGTTGAAACCATGGCCGATCAGGCGGATTTGTGCCGGCGTTTTACGGAGGCGGCGATTGCTTTTATTCGAGAGCATCGGGATCGGCCGTTTTTTGTGTATCTGCCGCACGCATTCGTTCATGTGCCGCGCAGCGCCCGCCCCGCGTTTTTGCGACGGGCGGGAATTACCGAGCCGCTGGATGAGGAACAAATGGCTGTGGATATTCACTATTTTGAGCAGGCGCGTGCCCGTGCGCAGATTGAGGAGGTGGACTGGTCGGCGGGTCGCATCCTGGATACTGTTCGTGATCTTGGCCTGGCTGAGCATACGGTGGTGATCTTTACTTCGGATAACGGGGGCGATCAAGGGTGCAGTAATGCGCCGCTTCGGGGTCATAAAGGGACCACCTGGGAAGGGGGGATGCGTGTGCCGGCCATTGCCTGGTGGCCGGGCAGGATTCCGGCAGGGGGCGTTTGTGATGAAGTGACCACGACCCTGGATTTGCTGCCTACGCTGGCGGTGCTGGCGGGGGGAAGCGTTCCTGAGGGGCGGGTTATTGACGGCCGGGATATTCGGGGGCTGCTGTTTGGTCAGCCCGGGGCCAGGTCGCCGCATGAGGCGTTTTTTTATTACAGCGGCAATGAATTGAAGGCGGTTCGCGCGGGGGCGTGGAAACTGCATACGAACGGTGCGCTTTATGATCTGGAAGAGGACATCGGCGAGAACCGGGACGTTGCCGCATCGCATCCGGAGGTGGCGACGCGGCTTCGAGGGTACCTGGATCAGGCGGATCGGGACCTGGGGTGTGAAGCGAATTGCCGGCCGGCGGGCGAAGTGACTGAGCCGGAATTTTTGCTGCCTATTGCAAGGTGAGGGAATGAAAAAAACATTTTCTTTCGTGCCGGCCATTTTGCTCTGGTCTGTCCTTTTTGTCTATGGGGCAGACGAGTTTCCGGGGGCGGTGTCGTCTTCTGCGGAGGTCTTTTGCCGTGTCTATGAAGCTGAAGAGGCGACGCTTTTGGATGCTATCGCGATTGGGAATGACGCGTCTGCAAGCGGTGGGAAATTTTTGCGTATGGGAGAGTCGGGCGGCGTGCGTTTTCAGGTGTTTGTTGAAAAGCCGGGGCGGTATGCCGTCGGCATTCGATACCGTACCGACGGGGGAGGCAAGGCGCAGCGGCTTTTGATCAATGACAGGCCATACGCACCGGAGATCGGGTTTCCCGGCTGTGCGGAATGGAATGAGATGGAGACGCGTGCGGGCCTGCGGGCCGGGGCCAATACCATCGAGGTGAGGAAATCCTGGGGCCACATGGATCTTGATTCCATGACCATCAGGGGGCCGGTTTTTGAACGGCCGGAAATAACGCCTGTCTCGAATATTTATTATCTTGAGCAAAGTCAGAGCGACCTGTTTATCCAGGTTGAGAAAAAGCAGAATGAATTTCTTTCGATCATGCAGGATCAAAAACCGGTTCCCTTTGCCCAGGAGGAGGTTTCGTATTTGCAGGATGCGATCCGCGTTCGGATCGGGCGGGATTTCCTGGAGACGCTGGAGGCGGGGACGAGAGAACTGGCTTTTTGTTTTCGGGATACGCAGCCGGTCCGGTTTCGACTGGAGATTCGGGAGGCCGTGCCGAAAGCGGCCCTGTGTATTGTTTCGTTTGATGTCAGTCACGGGGCATCGGTGTTGATTGTTTTGCCGACGGGCAAGACGCTTCTTGTTGACACCGGCAAAGAAAGCATGTGCAAAGAACGGGTTCTTCCTTTCCTGGAGCGGCACCGTATTACGCCGGATACCCTGTGGATTACTCATTATCACGAGGACCATTGCGGGGGAGAGGGGCTGCTGACGGAAAAATTCAGCGGCCTTGTCAAAAAAGATTACCGGGATTTTAAAACGGAAGATACCTTTGAATTTGAAGGGGTTGAGGTAACGATTTTGAATTCTTATGCGGACGGTCAGTGCGAGAATTCACGGTCACTGGCTTTTCGAATGGAATACAAGGGATTTATTTATCTTCATGACGGGGATATTTACGGGCAGAACCAGCAGCGCATTCTCCGCCGGTATTACGCACGAAACAAGGCGCCTCTGCCGGAGGCCGATGTGTACCATGCCAATCACCATTTTCACGGCTCAGTGGATGTCCCTTATCTGCGAACGATCAATCCGTTCTTGATCCTTGTATCGGCTGAAGAGCATGTGTACGGCAGGGGGGCCTATACCTATGATGTGCAGCGACAGGTGTACCCGTACCTGAGGGAAAGCGGGCGGCTTATTGAAGATTTGCTTTCGTTTGAGACGGGACATGCCGTCATTCGGGTTATTGACGGCGACACCTGGAGTTATGAAACGTATAAGGATCTGGATGCTGTGATTGCCGGGCTGGCGCGGTAGAAAGCGTCCATCAGATTTTCACTTTGCCCGCTTTTCCGGGCTGGGCATGTTCAAATCCTCACCTTTTTCTTCCGCACTTTCAGTGAAACAGCAAAACAGGCAGGGTCTGTCTTGACTTTGAAAGGCCAATCTGGTATACATAATATCTGGAATACGAGGGTAAAAGCGGAAATGAATTCCCCTATGAAGAGCAAAATCCTGATTATCGATCCTCCGCAGGGTCTGGTTCGGACGGCCGTAATGTCCCTTTTTGACGGTATGGAGGCGGTCTGTGAGGTCTGTGACCACCTTTATGAGGCGGTGAGTATTCTTGCGGACATGCCGGCCGAGCGGCCTGTTATCGCGGCCGGTGCCGTGGGGGAACTGATTGCGGAAAACGGATCGTTTTTTTCTTTTTTGGCTAAACATCCCAATTTTTTGTGCATTTCTCTGGACCCTATCGGTCTTGATTGGCCGTATTTTATCCGGCAGGCGGTCTGGAGAGGGCAGCTTTTGATCTGCCGGACGCCGGAGGAAATGCAGCAGGCGTTCCGCTGGGCGCTGGACGGGCGCGGGGTGCGGGAATCGCAGCCGTCCGCGGCCTGGGCGGTTACGCCGCCGGCGCAAGCGGCGCCAAAGGCCGAATTACATATCAGCCCGGAGGAACTGGATGCCCTGTTTAATCCGGAGTGATTGAGTATGCCAACTTCTGCGAAAATTCTGTTGATCGGACGGCCTCAAACGGCGTTTATGGCTCCCGTTCCTTCGCCGCCTCATCTGACGTTCTGTGAATCGATTCTTGAAGGGATTGAGCGGGCGAGAAAAGAACCGTATGATACGATTTTTGTGGTGCTTGCCGGGATTGAGGGACGTGCCCGGCAGGCCCTTGAAACCCTGCGTAAGATCAATCCGCAGGCTTCGCTGATTTTGCTGGCGGCAATGGTGGAAGAGCCCCTTGCGATCAAGCTGGTCAGTGAGGCGGGGACGGGGCGCCGAATTGCCGATGATTATTCTATTTGCCCGGTTCGTCCTGAGGATCTGCTGCGACCGAAAGCGTCCCCGGCAGTCGGGGCGCCGCTGACGGCGGAAAAGGAACTGGATTACCAGCGGCGAATCCGTGAGCTGGAAATTCTGGCGACACAGGATGATCTGACGGGGTTGAAGAACCGCCGGTATCTCAATCAGTTTCTGATTCAGATTCTTTCGCTGGCCCGGCAGTATCACTTTCGGATCACGCTTTTGCTTTTTGATATTGATAATTTCAAGCATTATAACGATCAGTACGGACATGGGGTGGGTGATAACGTTCTGCGTCAGGCAGGGCAGTTGATTCGGCATTGCTGCCGCAGTCATGATGTGGTGGCACGCGTGGGGGGCGATGAGTTTGCCGTGGTGTTTTGGGATCTTCCGGAAAAACGCAGATCCGCCCGTCAAACACGTGTTGAACAAGAGCGGCGAAAGGCAGAAGGAAAACATCCGAGGCAGCCCATTTTTATGTCGGAACGATTTCGGAAAGAGATTAATGCTGCGCGGCTTCCGTTTTTAGGGCCACAGGGCCGGGGCAAGCTGACGATCAGCGGGGGGCTGGCATCTTTTCCCGATGATGGGAAAATAGCCAATCAGCTTATGGCACGGGCCGATGAGGCGCTGCTTGAGGCCAAACGAACGGGCAAAAACAAAATCGTAATTATCGGGCAGAAGAATCATCATTCGCACGCCGCTGAAATCAAGGCCTGGAATGAGATCGATTCGCAGGCAAACGCATCTGAAGAGACCTGATGTGTTTTTTATAGAATCGAGGCCAGCGGGACGATTCCCTCGCTGAGGAGTTCAACGTTATAAAAGCGGTCGAGGGTGAAGGTCAGGAGGCATCCGTGGCTGTGCTCAGAAGCCAGGATCAGGGCATTGTCACCGGCGATTGTCCATCCTTCATCCTGCGGCTGGTGGCCGAGAACAAAGACATCCACGTCCAGTCTCTGGGCGAGCCGATCGAGGGTGTCCTGGCTGTGTCTGCGGCCCCAGGTCAGGAGGTAGACGGGGTTGGGCCGCCGCATGTCGGCGATTGTGTAGGGGCGGTTTAGAATTTCGGTATCGAAACTGTCGATGTATCGGTCGGCCGGCAAGGAATGGGAAATCCAAATCCTGTTTTGGCACTTGACGGCCAGCGGCTGCGAAAGCAGATAGCGGATGAGGGCTTCATTGACCAGCTCGTAGTCGTTTTGATACTGGCGTTTCATGGCATCTTTCATGGCGGTATTCATTTCTTTGCCGTTTTTCAGTACGCTTCCGTTGGTGATAACGGCCGTGTCGTGATTGCCGAGGAGGATGTGGACCTGGCCGGGATAAAGGAGTTTGTAGCGGATTGCATCCAGCAGGAGGCGATAGGAAAGGCAGCCGCCTTTCTCATCCTCCGGCCCGCCGTGGATGATCTCCTGGAAAATGACATGGGTTTCGGGGTGATTTTCGAGGTCCGCGTAATCGACAATTTTTTCGAAATGCCTGCGATGGCCGTGCAGGTCCCCGGAGACAATAACCCGTCCCTGATCCGGCAAACAAATGATATTGCCCTGCCGACAGGGATCAGATTGATTGGCCTGGGCCCCCTTGAGGTAGAGTTGTATGGTCTGTTGCGGCATTGGCCTGGGCTCGGTTACCAAAGATTTCACGAATCATAATATCCAGCCGGGCAATGATTTCCGACATATTGGAGGGCCGGTCGGCCGGACGCTCCTTGACGCATTCCATGACGAGGTTTGAAAGTGAGGCAGGGATCTTTCGGTAGATTTCGCTGGGCGACCTGCATTCCATGGTATTCGGGACGGAGAAGCCGTATTCGTTCTTCTTGGGGATCAGGGTGGGGACGTTTTTTCCGGTCAGGGCCCAATACATGGTGGCTCCGAGATTGAAAATGTCGGTTCGGTGGCTCAGGTGCTCCCGGCGGACCTGCTCGGGGGCAATGTAGTCCGGTGTTCCCTGGATTCTCTTTTTAATTTCTCCGATTTTGCAGCTTTGCCCGAAATCGATGATTTTGATGGATCCCTTTGGGCTGAATAGGATATTATTGGGCTTGATGTCACAATGGACGTAGCCCTTCTGGTGCATGGCGTTGAGAGCGGTGGCGACCATGCGAAAAACCAGCAGGATATCGCCTAAACTGATACCCGGCAGCTCTTCGAGACTCTGGCCGTCGAAGTACTCCATGCTTAGCAGTAACTCTTGTGTTCGCAATAGTTTGCGTTTTCTTAATATCTTGTGGCATTTGCGGATATAAGGATGGTCGATCTGTCTGCTGATTCGGAATTCCGTCTCCATTTGTTCGAAGATGCGCATATCTTCGGGGGTTTCCATAATCGCTCGTTTGAGGGCGACGGTTTCCCTGGTTTCTTCGTCTGTGGCCAGGTAAATAAAACTTCGGGCTCCCGATCCGATTCGTTTGATAATCGTAAAGCCCTCTATGTCAATCACATCTTTCGGCATTCTTCTAAGTCTTTCTGTGGCTGTAAGTTACCTCTCTTCCGCCCAGGATCAAATTATCCTGGGGTCTCCCTGTTTTCAGAAAAAAACTGATGGGCAAATATTAATAAATCGACGCCGATTTGTCCAGTATTGAGTTTTTTAATCGCAAAATATATTTTTTTGGCTTAGAACCTTGACAAAACGGGCGAAATTGTAAAAATGAGTTGTTTTGTGGTGTGCTTTTTTCCCCGATAGCTCAATCGGTAGAGCGAGCGGCTGTT
>JAHDQI010000182.1 GCA_018433925.1 Phycisphaerae bacterium
AGTCTGGAGGACAGACGAAATTCTGGATATGTTGATATGGATCCGGGAATACAACGCCACTCACGACAAGAAAGTGAAATTCTATGGTCTCGATGATAGACCTGTGTTCAGGTGTGCAAAGGTTATCTATGATTATCTTAGGGAAACAAATGGAACCACCGATTACAATAATGTTCTTTTAGAATGGATCACCTTGAAGCTTGATCGATCTGACAGGGATAAAATGAACACCATCTTACCGGACGTTCGGAACCTGATATCTTACTTGGAAAAACAATGCCCTGAAGCAAGTCAGGATAAAAAAGAATGGGAATTTGCCGTTCAAAATGCCAAGGTTCTTTTACAGCATTTAGAGCATTTTCTCATACCTGAAAGATCAAAACGCTCTGATATAAGAGATAAGCATATGGCAGATAATGTCAAATGGATAATCGATTATGAAGACCGGGCAAAAACGATCGTGTGGGCAGCTAATCCTCATATTACGGTATTACCCGGGTCAGGGTGTATGGGAGCTTATTTACGACAGATGTATGGGGACGATATGATCGTCATTGCCTTAATAGGCGATAGAAGCGGAAGTCTGGAAGAATTCCTTGCTATGACAGAGATGGATATCTTTGTTCTTGATTTCCGCTCACTGCCTAAAGGTATTGTCTCGGAGTATTTTAATTCTCCTTTCCGATCAGGTGCGATTAATACGATATATCCCATATCATACGATGCTGTTCTATACATCGAATCGACTTCCGGTGCGCAGATGATTACAACACAGGATTATTTATTCAGAATACCGGAAATATAGATCAGGGAAGAACTCAACACGATTCTTACTGCTCCTGTATTGGGCTTACTCTATGCAATAATGTCAGTCAGCACTTTAGTGCAGGTAAATATAGATTAGGAGTGTAACCAAGTAATGACAGTCTATTTTACTCCTGCTAAAACAAAAACCTACCCCAAGTCCACAAAAAGACCACTTGCCCAAACCGCTCACAGACCGCAGAGGCAAATTTTTCTCTTGACAACCCCCCAAAATCGTTATATATACCTTCAAAATAACCACTTAGCGGGCGTAGTTCAGTGGTAGAACACCAGCTTCCCAAGCTGGATACGCGTGTTCGATTCACGTCGCCCGCAATGCTCGTCTGAAGGTCAGTTTTCCCCGCTTTTCGGCTTGTTGTTTTCCCTCTGAACCGCCGGAGAGGAGGTCTTAATCCGCAGGCCGTCGCCGGTATCTTCCAGTTCGTGCAGGCGGGCGCGGGACTGAGGGCTCATGGTCGGCCGGTGCACCACCAGCATCCGCCGACCGTCAAAGGCGGTAAAAATCATGCCGTGCCCGCTGTTGTCGGTCAGCAGCGGCTCGGCCTGCCGCCACGGCCCGATCAGCCGCCCGGATAGCGAATAAGCCGCCGCCTGGGCGTATTGCCCGTCCTCCAGCCAGCTTGACCACAGCATCATCAGCCGCCCGGTCTTCGTTCGGTAAAAAAACGGCCCGTCACTGACAAAATTCCGCGGCGGGTCCTCCGGTTTGGCCTCCCACGGTGTAATCCACGGCGCCTCCGATGCCCGAAACAGCAAAATCGGTTCCCCCACAGCGGCCGATAAATCATCCTTGAGCCGAATCGCCTCAAACGTCCCGTCCGTCACCTGAATCCACTCATGGCAATAGACCATCCAAGGCACACCCTCCTCCACAAACAGCGTCCCGTCCAGGGTCATCAAGTCCTCCGGGGTGGCCGGCCGGTCGGCAAACGGCTTGAACGGTCCCTCCGGCCCATCGCTGACAAAAATCTGCGTGCCGCGCATGTGCGTGGCCTGCCGGCTCCGCGGGCCTCGTTCAATCAGCTTGTCCCGATTGTGCAGCGTTACAAACAGGTAGTACTTGCCCTGATACAGGTGAACCTCCGGGGCCCAGGCCCCGTGCGCGGGATTGGCCCAGCCGTCTTTGGGCACCTCAAAGATCACCTTCGGACCCTGCCAGGTTATCAGGTCTTTGCTTGTGTACGTCACCACTCCCGCCTGGCCGCGCGGCAGTGCGCCCGAGGTCACACTCGTATAAAGATAATAGGTCCGGCTTGGTTCGTCGGCCAGAATATAGGGATCGTGAGCCCGAAAATCCTCCAGCGACAGCCCGTTCGTCTCTTGGCTCCCGCCGCAGACAGGCCGCCACAGGCCGCCGAAAAGCAGGAGAATCACTTGTGCTTTTTTCATTCCTTGCGTGTTTATTCTCATGATTATCGCCTCCGCGTTCGTGTTCCTGTCAGTATAAATCGCCGGATTACTGAGACAAGCAAATTCCGGCCTTTTCAATTTCCGGCTTTTCATCATCGGTCGATTCGATACAATATAAAATCATGAAAAGAGGCCGGTTCAACCTGATTCTTTTCACGGCGGCTGCGGCGATGGCTATACTGACGGGACTTTTCTGTGTTTCCTGCAAAAAAACATCCTCTGTATCGGCTTCCTCGGAGGATTCTTTCCATGATTCAGCGGATTCCCAGGTTGCGGACATGTCCGATCCGAATCGCGTCCTCCAATGGAATCGTCCCCGGACCGAGGTACGCCTGGACGAACGGGTGCGGATGGCCGATCAAATCCGCGGCCGTTACGACTTCAGCGATTCGGCCGTCCTCAAAGCCATGCGCAATGTTCCCCGCCACTGGTTTGTTCCCTCTGCTCAGCAGGTGTCTGCGTATGCCGATTCGCCGCTGCCGATCGGCCACGGCCAGACCATCTCCCAGCCCTTCATCGTGGCGTATATGACCAGCGTGCTGCCGCTGGATCCCAACAGCCGCGTTCTCGAAATCGGCACCGGCTCCGGCTATCAGGCGGCCGTACTCAACGAATTTACCCCGCATGTTTTTACGATTGAAATCGTCCGCCCTCTGGGCGAACGGGCCATCCGGACATTTCAGGAACACGGCTATCATACCATCCGCGTTAAAATCGGCGACGGCTACAGGGGCTGGCCTGAATATGCGCCGTTTGACGCGATCATCGTCACCTGCGCCCCGGATAAGATCCCCGCGCCGCTGCTCGAACAGCTCAAACCCGGCGGCCGCATGATGATTCCCGTCGGAGGCCGCTGGAGTTTGCAGGAGCTGGTTCTGGTGGACAAAACCGCCGCGGATAAAATCAGCAAACGCTCGGTTATGCCCGTCCGCTTTGTTCCGCTCGTTCGTGAAAAAGAGTAAGATCGCTTTGGGTCACCCGGAGGCGGAATCCCGTTTTTCGCCGGTTTGCAGCTCTCCGCGATACCGCGGCAGGCATTGCGGATAGTTCTTCTGGATGAAGGCAATCAGTTTTTCCCGCACCTGGCAGCGCAGCGACCAGGCCAGCGAGGCGTCCGCGGCGCTGAGCAGCGCGCGGACCTCGATCGTCCGCTCCGTGGCGTTGGTCACCTGCAGCCCGCAGACCTTTTTATCCCACAGGTCCGAGGCCTCCGCCAGCCGCTCCAGTTCCTTGCGTACTTCCTCCAGCGGAATCGTATAGTCCAGGTACAGGTAGATCGTGCCCAGCAGGTCCGCAGAAACCCGTGTCCAGTTCTGAAACGGCTGATCGATGAAATACGTAATCGGTACAATCAGCCGCCGCTGATCCCAGATCTTCACCACCACATACGTCAGCGTAATCTCTTCGATCCGTCCCCATTCATTCTCGACAATCACCACATCATCGATGCGAATCGGCTGGGTCAAAGCGATCTGGATGCCGGCGATGAACGTGCCGATGGTCTTCTGGGCCGCCATGCCGATGACGATGCCGAGTATGCCCGCCGACGCGAGGATCGTTGTGCCGAGCTGACGAATCTGATCAAACGTCATCAGCGCGGTGGACAGGGCCACGATACAGACGATAATAATCGCGATCCGCTTGAGCACGCGGAGCTGGGTATGAATCTTGCGTGCCCGAAGGTTGTCCCGGACGGTCACGTCATACCGCTGGCGGATATGATCTTCAAGCACCGAAAAGACCTTGACCACGGCCCAGGCGATCAGCGCGATCAGGCCCAGGCTGAGCATGTGATTGACCGCGTCGATTATCTCCTCCGGCAGGGCGATCAAAGGCAGTACGATCTTCACCCCCAGAAACAGCAGCGTCCAGCGGCTTGGCTCGCGGAAATGCCGCACAAGAGAATCGTCAAAGTCCGTTGTCGTTCGTGAGGCCAGGTGTCTGAAAAGCAGGTACAAAACAGTATGAACAACCAGCACGATGACGATCATGGCCCCCAGGACCCCCGCCGATTCGAGCAGCGGCTGCCAGGACTGCCCGGCCGCCAAAACAAACATCCGTTCCATCGCCGACTCCTTTCTGATTGGCTATCTCGGTTTCGGTTCCTCCTTTACCCTATCCCGGCCGGCCTGACATCTCAAAGAAAAAATCAAAAACCGCGATGAACTGTTCGAAGGCCGCTCAGGACTGGCGCCGGGTGGCGATCTGATCGGCCGTAACCGCCAGCACGATAATCGCGCCGATGACTACAAGCTGCACGTTCGTAGAGATATCCAGCAGCGTCAGCCCGTTCCGCAGAAAGCTGATCAGCAGCGTGCCGATCAGCGTGCCGGTCATGGTTCCCCGTCCTCCGCTGGGCGAGCAGCCCCCGATGATCACCGCCGCGATAATATCCAGTTCGAGGGCCAGCCCGGCCGTCGGCTGGGCGCTGCTGGCCCGGCTGGTCGTGATCATCGCCGCCAACCCCACAAACGCCCCGGTCATCATATAAATCGTCACGAGGATCCGCTGCACGTTGATCCCGGCGTGAAAGGCCGTTTCCATGTTCGACCCGATCGCGTAGGTGTACCGCCCGAAACGGGTATACTTGAGCAGAAAACCCGCCAGCAGCAGCACCCCGGCCAGAATCACCACCGAAGACGGAAAGATCCAGATCTTGCCGATGTCCAGGTAGGTATAATCCGAGACGGCAAACGGCTTGCCGCTGTTCATCAGGTACGTGACCCCCCGAAAGATGCTCATCGTCCCCAGCGTCACGATAAACGGCGCCAGCTTCAATCGCGTAATCAGCAGCCCGTTGGCCAGCCCGCACAGCGCGCCGGCCGCAATGCCGATGCCGGTGCCCCACAGCATCGCCTCCGGCGTCAGCTCGATGTAGCTGCCCCCCGTCATCTGTGCCCACGAGGCCCCGCTCAGCCCCAGCATCGCCACCGACCCGATCATCCCGCAAAACGCCAGCATCGACCCGACCGACAGGTCAATCCCGGCCGTGATAATCACGTACGTCATCCCCGCGGCCATGATGCCGTTGACCGAGGACCGACGCAGCACGTTGCTGAAGTTCCGAAACGAAAGAAAATTATCCGGCTCCAGAAATGTCCACAGCGAGATGATAAAAATCAGCGAACAAAACGGCAGCAATTGCTTGGCGAATCGGTTCATATTCATTCCTCGACAGCGGCTAAATGCATCACTTGTTCGGGAGACGTTTCACGCGTGGCCAAATCCCCCACCAGGCGGCCCCGGCGCATTACCAGGATCCGGTCGCAGACGCCGAACAGCTCCGGCAGTTCCGACGAAATCATCAAAATTCCCTTCCCCTCCCCAACCAGTTCATTCAAAAGCTGATAGACTTCCTTTTTGGCGCCTACATCGATCCCGCGCGTCGGCTCATCAAAGATCAGAAATCGGGACTGGGCCATCAGCCAGCGGCCGATCAGCAATTTCTGCTGGTTGCCCCCGGACAGGCAATCAGCCGCCGTATCCGGCGAGGTCCACTTGACCGAAACCTTGCTGCCGTATGCTTCACAAAGTGTCCGCTCTTTTCGCAGCTTCAGCAGCAGGCGCATCCCGATGCGCGGATAATTCGGCAGCGTCATATTCCAACTGCACGGCAGGATGGTGCACAGCCCCGTGCGCTTTCGATCCTCGGTCAGGTAAGCGATTCCCTTCCGGATCGCCTTGGCCGGATGCCGAATCCGGACCCGCTTGCCCCCCAGCCAAATCTGCCCCGTCTGCGGTCGATCGATGCCGAAAATCGCGCGGGCCGTTTCGGTTCGTCCCGCTCCCACCAGCCCGGCCATCCCCACGATCTCGCCTTCCCGAACCGAAAAGGAAACATCCCGGATGCCTCGGCCGGTCAGATGCCGGGCCTCAAACAGCACCGGCCCCGGATTCGACTGTCGGGCCGGGTAGTAATCCTTCAGTTCCCGTCCCACCATGTGCCGCAGGACCGTCGGGATGTCCATTTCTGCCGACGTGCCCCCCGCGGCCACCTCGCCGTCCCGCAAAACGCTGATGTCATCGGCCAGTTTTTTGACTTCCTCCATCCGGTGCGAGATGTAAATAATCGTCAGCCGAAGCTTTCGCAACTGGTTGACCACGCAGAACAACTGCTCGGCCTCCCCCTCCGAAAGCGAAGAAGTCGGCTCGTCCATCACGATGATCCGCGCGTTTTTCATCAGGGCCTTCAGCAGCTCGACAATCTGGCACTGGCCCGGCGTCAGCGATTGAATTGTCGCTTCCGGATCGATCTCAAACCCGTACTTGCGGCAGGCCTGGCGTGTCTGGCTGATCATCCCGGCCCGGTCAATCATCAGCGGAATCTTATACCGGAGCTCACGCCCGAGAAAAATATTCTCATAAACCGTCAGATGCTCGGCCAGGTCCAGCTCCTGGTACAGCATCGAGATCCCCGCCTCCAGTGCCTGTTTGGGAGAGGCAAACACCCGCTTCTGCCCGTCAATGACAATCTCCCCGGCATCCGGCTGGTACACCCCGGCCAGCACCTTCATCAGCGTCGATTTGCCGGCGCCGTTCTCTCCGCACAGCGCGTGCACCGTTCCCGGCCGGGCGCAGAACGTTACATTCCGCAGGGCCGTCACCGGCCCGAACGTCTTGACGATTTGCCGCATTTTCAGTTCGCCAACCACGCAAACAGCTCCGAATGGGTTGTATGATCCGTGCTCACAGTCCCAGCGCCGCCGGATATTTTTCTTTCATCTCCTCCAGGTTCTCCCGATCCACCACCATGCTTTCAATCGGCACCTGTGCCGGCACGTCCTTTCCCTCGATGGCCTCCACGACAATCCGTACCCCCTCGTATCCAATCGCAAACGGGTTCTGCACCACCAGCGCCTCGACCCCGCCGCTTTCAATCCCCTCCAGTAGCACCGGGTCCGAATCAAAGCCCACCATCTTCACCCGCCCGGTCAGTTCCTGGTTTTGCAGCGCCTTATACGCCCCCACGGTCGTCGGCTGGTTGACGGCAAACAGCCCCGTGACCTCTTTATTACGCATCAGCATATCCACCGTTTTCTGCCGTGAGTCCTCCACCGTCCCCAGCGTATACTGTTCGGCCGCAATCTCAATCTCCGGAAATTCCTTTTCGAGGGTCTCCCGGAAACCCTGTGCCCGGGCGTCCGTTGAAGCGGAATTTTGAACAAACTTGACAAGAAGAACCCGGCCGCGTCCGCCCATCGATTTGCCCAGCCGCTGCGCCGCCCTGGCCCCGCCCAGGTAATTATCCGTGGCCACAAACGAGACATAGTCGGCCGGATCGGCGTCCACCGCCGAATCGATAATCACACAGGGAATCCCCGCCGCTTTGATTTTCTCCACCGGCCGGACCAGTGCCTTGGCGTCATTGGGACCCAGGATAATCCCCGCCGCCGCTTTCACAATCGCGTCCTCCACGGCCTGAATCTGTTTTTCACGGTCGGTCTCCTGTTCCGGTCCGCTCCAGGAAATGCTGTAGCCCCGCTCCCTGGCCGATTCCAATGCCCCCTGGCGGACGACCTCCCACCACATCGAGGCGGTTCCCTTGGGAATGACGGCCAGCGTCTTTTCGCCCCCGACGCCTGATCGCATGTGAGAGATCTTCCGGACCGCTCCCGAAACAAACAGCGCCGCGGAGATCCCCAGAACAATCCCGACCAGCCAGTTTCTTATTTTCATTGCGCCAATCCTTTCACGAACCGTGCTTTTCCGGACCTCGCAGGGCCGTTGCTACTGTACCACAGGGCCGGCCCGTCTTCAAGGCCGCTTTTCCTGCCCCCGGCCGTCTTTTTTCGTTTGATCCCTTCTGAATCCGGCGGTATCATAAGGCCTTAAACCCTTTCAGGAGAAAACGTATGAACTCGCAATCAAAACAATTATGGACAGCGCTTATTTCAGGGTGGATTCTTATCGGCTGCGTTGCCGCGGAGGTTCGCCTGCCTTCAATCATCGCCGACAACATGGTCCTTCAGCAGCAAAGCGAAGTGCCGATCTGGGGCTGGGCACGGCCCGGCGAGCGGGTGACTGTCACCGAAGCATGGGATCCGGCCGTTTCGGTTGAGCGAACCGTCACGGCCGGCCGGGACGGACGCTGGATGATCCGGCTGAAAACCCCCGGCCCCGGCGGTCCCTATACCCTCACCATCAAGGGCGACAAGGAGATTACGCTTAACAATATTCTGATCGGCGAGGTCTGGTTCTGTTCCGGCCAGTCCAATATGGAATGGCCGACAATCCGCGTCGATGATGCGCAGGCCGAATGTGCCGCCGCCGATTACCCGCAAATCCGGCTCTTCATGGTAGAGAAGGCAACCGCCGTCACACCCCGCCAAAACTGCACCGGCACATGGAAAATCTGCTCCCCCGATACCGTCCAGGGCTTCTCCGGCGTTGGCTACTTTTTCGCCCGACGGATCCACCGCGAATTAGATGTCCCCGTCGGCATGATCGGCACCTATTGGGGCGGCACACCCGCCGAGGCGTGGACCAGCCGGCAGGCGCTGGAAGACTTCAGCGAGTTTGAACAAGCCCTCCGGAAACTGGATGAAGAAGCCGTCGAGATTCCTCAGGTCGATGAGCCGATCTGGAAGACTACACAGGACTGGAATCAGCAGATTGTTCAGGCCGATCCGGGAATCCCCGGCCGCTGGTACCGGCAAGACCTCGACGATAGCGATTGGGACCGGATGCCCGTTCCGCTGCTCTGGGAAAACTCCGACCTGGGCGACTTTGACGGAATCATCTGGTATCGAAAAGACATCGAAATCCCCGCCGACTGGGCAGGCAGCGACCTCGTGGTCGAATTGGGCCCGATCGACGATGCCGACATCACCTGGTTCAACGGCAAGAAGATCGGTCAAACAGAGGATTACCAAGTCGATCGCAAATATACCATTCCCGCCGAACAGGTCCGAATCGGAACAAACCGGCTGGCCGTCCGGGTACTCGATACCGGCGGGGGAGGCGGACTATGGGGAAAACCCGAGCAGTTGAAAATTTATCCCGAAGACCGGTATGGAAAAATGATTGCCCTGGCCGGCGGCTGGAAATACAAAATCGCCCTCTCCTATAGGGACCTGCCCGGCTATCGCGCCTACAAACCCGTCAGCCAATATACCCCCACCGCCCTCTATAATGCCATGATCGCTCCGCTGATTCCCTACGGCATCCGCGGCGCTCTCTGGTATCAGGGCGAATCCAACTGCGGCCGTCACGATCAGTACAAACGTCTCATCCCGGCCATGGTTCAGGACTGGCGCGACAGATGGGGACGCGGCGACTTCCCGTTTTATTATGTCCAGATTGCCCCCTATAACTACAGCAACCCTGACGACCCCATGAGCGCGCTCCTGCGAGAGGCCCAGATGCACACCCTCTCATTCAAAAACAGCGGCATGGCCGTCACAATGGACATCGGCGATCCAAAGGATATTCACCCCCGCAATAAACAGGATGTCGGCAACCGGCTGGCCCTGTGGGCCCTGGCCAAAGACTATGGCCAAAAAGACCTTGTCTATTCCGGACCGCTTTACAAAGAAATGAAGATCGAAGGCGACAAGATTCGCCTGTTTTTCGACCATGTCGGATCCGGTTTGATGGCCAAAGGCGAAAATCTTACCCATTTTACCATTGCCGGTGAGGATCGAAAGTTTGTCCCGGCCGAAGCGGTCATCGACGGCGATACCATTGTCGTTTCCGGGGACGCGGTTTCCAAACCCGTGGCGGCTGTCCGGTATGCCTTTACCAACGCAGCCCAGCCGAACCTGTTTAACAAGGAGGGATTGCCGGCCTCATCGTTCCGAACCGACACATGGAAATAAAAGATAAATTTTTACTTCTATATAGGAATTTAATTTGATGCTGGCGGTACCGGTTGGTTCGCTCTGATAACAATAGCCGACATCACAAGTCTGATAATATACTTTTTGCTGCCAAATTTATGCTCGGTGTTTAAATAATTACTGCCAAATGAAACAAATCAAGCCGCTGATACGTCTATAAATTAAAGATTTCAGGTTTTTTACAAAACCCTCATTGCTTTGTTCCCGAAATAACGAGGGTCTTGTTCTTAATCTGGACCCTGCCGATCCAATATATTGCTATTTGGATAGGAAAAATTTAGAAACATTCTTGCTATCGGACCATATAAAAGGGTATAATATGGAAAAGAAGAGAGGCCTCATTTTATATTTATAATGAAACGATTGATTTACATAGGGTGGGTATTTGCTGTAGTCGGCATTCTTTGGGGTACGGTCCTGAATGAAAGTTTTGAGATCCCCGATCCCAATGACAATGAGTGGTTTATTCCGCCTCTGCACTGGACTCGGTTGACTGACAATCAATACGAGGACTGTTATGCGGGCATTCATAGTGAGTTTGTGCCTCGGCCGCAGTACGACCGCAATCGGGACCTGGTCCACTGGAACATTCCCGGACCGGTGGACGGCTCGAGGTTTGTCGTATTGTCCACAGGAGACCTTGGCCTCAACTCAGATTCGATCATTGACCACGCGGCGATTTCTCAAGTGATCACCTTTGAACCCGGCCAGCGGCTTACCGGATATTTCTTCTTTGGAACCTGCGATTTTCTCCACTACAACGATTACGGTACAATTTCTCTGTTCCCAGTAGATCCGAACAGCGGACTGCCGGAAGAAATTGTGCTGGCCTACAAAGACGTAATGGCTGTCGGTGATTACGGGTCCATGGAAGACTGGGAAGCGTTTTCCTATGATTTTACCGCAAGCACGGCCGGCACCTACGAACTCACCTGCGCCGTGTACGATATTCATGACACAATCTATAAAAGTTATCTGGCCGTGGACGGTCTGCGGCTCTGCAGCCCCTTATGGGACAAGGGCGATATCAACATGGATTGCTCCATCGACCTGACTGATCTTTTCATTTTATCCAGCGCCTGGCTGTCCGAATGTCCGGATCCCAACGCCATGGACGGCGATCCCAATACCGTCCCCGTCCGTCCGGTTCCCCCCGGCTATGTCATCATTCCCGACCCCAATTATATGTCGGATCCCAACTGCCCCTGTGAAATATCCGATCTGGACGGAAACTATTGGGTGGATCACGAGGACCTGCGAATTTTGACCGACAACTGGCTGGAAAATGGATACAAACAACCCTGATCCCTGCCGCGAAGTTTATCCGATCAGCAGACGCCCGACCTGATAGACCACAAGGGTAATTCCGTACGCCAGCGCCGTCAGCCCTCCAAACTGCAGCAACGCCCATTTCCAGGCGCCGCTTTCCCGCCGGGTAATCGCCACCGTCGCGATACACGGCGAGCTGATCAGGCAAAACAGCATCACGCAGAAACCCTGCAGCGATGAATACGTCTCCTGCAGCCGCCGGCGCAGCATGTCGGCGTCCTCTGTACCCAATGCGTGCACGATGGCAAGCTGCGAAACAAACACTTCCTTGGCCGCCGTGGCCCCGATCAGGGCGGTGCCGATCTTCCAGTCAAACCCCAGCGGTCTCACCGCCGGCTCAATCGCCTTGCCCACGCGCCCGGCCAGCGAATACTGAAGCGCGATGCTGCGCTGCTGTTCCGGCGAGCCGGTCAGCCGCTCGGCCGGAGGCCGCGGGTAGCTCGTCGCCGCCCACAAAAGCACAGACAGCATCAAAATCACCGTGCCCGCTTTCTTCAGATACATCCAGCCCCGGTCCCACATATGAATCACCAGCCCCCGGCCCGTCGGCATCCGGTACGGAGGCAGCTCCATCACAAACGGGATCGTCTCGCCCTTCAGCAGCGTGCTCCGCAGCAGACGTACGCAGACAATTGCCAGCCCGATTCCCGTCAGGTAAATCAGCCACATCATCAAGCCCCGCAGAGACTCGGCAAAAAACGCCGGAATCAGCAGCGCATAAATCGTCAGCTTCGCCCCGCAGCTCATCAGCGGAATCACCATCATCGTGGCCAGCCGGTTTCGCCGGTTCTCCAGAATCCGGGTCGCCATGATCGCCGGAACCGAACAGCCGAACCCGATCAGCATCGGGATAAAACTCTTGCCGTGCAGGCCGATCTTGTGCATCACCCGATCCATGATAAACGCCGCCCGGGCCATATATCCAGTATCCTCCAGAAACGCGATCCCCAAAAACAGCAGCAGGATATTCGGCAGAAACACCACCACCCCGCCCACGCCCGCGATGATCCCGTCCAGCACCAGCGACTTGAAAATCCCCAGCGTTTCATCCGGCCAGTACTGATTGACCGAACCGGCCAGGAAGGAGAAGAAATCTTCCAGCCACCCCTGCGGGTAAGCCCCCAGCGTAAACGTCAGGGTAAACACCAGGTACATCATCC
>JAHDQI010000035.1 GCA_018433925.1 Phycisphaerae bacterium
AATTCGATTGATGCGCTGGTTCCATATGATGAGCCGATGATTATCGTCGATCCGCCGATACCAAACGGACAACTGCGAAAAATCGGCCAGAACCTTGCCCGGCTGGTGGAGGACGGCAGCACGATCGAGTGTGGGATCGGACGGATTCCGCAGGCGATGGCGGAGTTTCTGCATGACAAGAAGGAACTTGGGATTCATACGGAAATGTTCGGAGACTGGATCATTGAACTGGTGGAGTGCGGTGCGGTGACCTGTTCGAAAAAGACGATTAACAACGGGCGCGTCGTAGCCAGTTTCTGCATGGGTTCGCAGCGGCTGTATGACTATATTGATAACAACCCGTTTTTTGAGTTTCATCCGACTGAGTATGTCAATGACCCGTTTTTGATTGCACAACATGACAAGATGGTGGGAATCAACGTGGGCCTGGAGATCGATCTGACCGGTCAGGTCTGCGCCGATTCGCTGGGGTACCGGTTTTACAGCGGCATCGGCGGGCAGGTGGATTTTATCCGGGGCTGTGCGCGAAGCCGGGGCGGCAAGCCGATTATCGCCATGCCTTCGACGGCCAAGGAGGATAAAATTTCACGGATTGTGCCAACCCTGACGGAGGGGGCCGGGGTGGTGACGACGCGGGGCGATGTGCATTATGTAGTAACCGAGTACGGGATTGCGTATTTGCACGGCAAGAGCATCCGGGAACGGGCGCTGTCGCTGATTAATATTGCGCATCCGAAATTTCGCAAAGAACTGATCCAGGCGGCCAAATCGCAGAAGTATATCCAGCCGGATCAGATTGAGTTGGAATGGGACAAGGTGCGGTATCCGCAGGAACTGGAAAAATATGATACGCTTAAGGACGGCACGGAGATTTTCTTCCGGCCGGTGAAACCCACGGATGACGGGGCGCTGTCGGATATGCTGTATTCGCTGAGTACGGCTTCGGTGAAGCGGCGATATTTTACGCATACAAAGACGTTTCCACATAAAGATATTCAGAAGCTGACAAATGTAGATTATGAGCAGAACCTGGCGATTGTGGGGGTTGTGCCGGGACCGGAGGGTGAAGAGGAAATCGTGGCGATTGCTCAGTATTTTCTTGAACCCAAGTCGATGGTGGCGGAGGTGGCATTTATTGTACAGGACGAGTGGCAGGACAAGGGAATGGGATCGATGCTGCTCGATTACCTTGTCAAGATTGCACGGGCGCGAGGGGTCAGGAGTTTTTACGCGACGGTTCTGCCGATTAACAAAGCGATGCTGTCGATCTTTTACAATTCCGGCTATAAGGTCAATACGGAGTTTGACGGCGAGGCATACAGCATAACGTTTGAAGTTCAGTGAGCTTTCTGCTGAATTGAGGTACGTTAATACACAGGGAGGATATCCTATTTCGTCTTCTAAAACGACGGTATTTCATCCTATTTCGTGTGGCTTTGTATTCTATCTTAAGAGGTCGGGATAATCGGGAATAAAGTTTATAGGTGGGTTTTGCCGATCTATTGGGTATGTCTGATTTGCTGATTACCGCTGTAAGCTGGCTGGTAACAAATGTGGTTGCCATCGCAGGGTTTTTACTGGGGGTGGTTCTGATTGCTTATATTCTCCTGCAGAAGCGGTCGTTTTCGGGGACGATTGCATGGCTGCTGGCGGTGATTTTGATTCCGTATATTGGGGTTCCGCTGTATCTGCTGTTCGGCGGGCGCAAGATGCGGCGGCGGGCGGAGAAAAAAAATGAACTGGGGCTGATTGGCCATGATACGGCCGAGCAGGATCTGGGTCCGGTAGAGCCGCTACTTCGGTCGTATGGGCATCCCGGGGCCGAAGGGGGGCATTGTCTGACGTTATGCCGAACGGGGGAGGAAACGTATTTGCAGTTAATGAAACTGCTGCATTCGGCCCATGAGTCGATCTACCTGGCGACCTTTGTTTTCCGTAAGGACCGCCGGGGCGTGGAGGTTCTTGAGGTGTTGACAGAAAAGGCGCGGGC
>JAHDQI010000230.1 GCA_018433925.1 Phycisphaerae bacterium
GAGACCTTCGCGGGATAGCGAGGACAGGGGCCTGTCGTTTGGCGCCTGGCTGAGCGAATGACAAGAAGCGACTAAACATGTAGATGCCTGACTGGAAATGTCACGGGACGGGGGTTCGAATCCCCCCGCCTCCACTAAAACCCTAATTAATGCTATCAAAAACAACGATTTTTAGCATATTAAAAAATATATTTGTAAGGATATTTGTAAGAAAAATAGGCTAAAAATTCTTACAAAATCCCGTATTTTTCTCACTTCTTAAACTCAAAAAAGAGGGTTTTCTAAGTTCTCTCTTGAAAGTGATATAGAAGGTCCAGTATAATAAAAAAGAAGGCGACAAATTGGACCCTGTAATATTTATAAGGAGAAATAACAATGCAGAGAACTCAAATTACAAGAAAGAAATGTAGGAATTGTGGGAAGAAGACAAAGCACGAGAGGCACGTTACAGCGATGGGATTTGGAGATTTAGTTATGACTCTCCTTACTGCTGGAATTTGGTTTGTAGGGAGAATGTTATTAAAGCCTAAATTTAGATGCTCTGAATGCGGAACATAGATTATTCAAGAAATGACTAATGATAGAGAAGAATTATTTGAGTGTTATCACCGGCTGAGAGAAAATTTCATCCCCTATATCGGATTGGCCAGATCAGTTTGCGCCCGGCAGTCCTGCCCGGACGTTTTGGGCGTTTCCGTTTGAGGTCTGTTGATTGTTTGTTTTTTCGCAGCCGTGCTCGAAGGCGCCGAGATCGGGGGCTTCTCCGCAGTAGGGCAGGCCTACATCGAGGCCTGCGTCCACAGCGCTGCTGCCGGGGGCCAGGCGCAGAAAGTCGCTTTCGGGCAGGTCTCCGTTTGGCTGCCTCGGACCTTCGAGGCCGGCCGAATCGAGGGAAAGAAAGTCCTCGTCCGTGATTGTGAGGCCGGGCAGGTTCCAGCTATTTCGGCGGTCGTCGATTCGCGGGTCGATGCTGACGTTTCCCCGGTAAGAGAGATTGTTGCGGAGGCGATTTTGTTCGGCGGCGTCGAGGATGAAGGTAAAGTCGAAATTGACGGGATTGCGGAAGGCGGTGCAGTGGAGGACGGTGACGCCGGTGGTATTGCCGTTGAGGTCGAAGCCGTGCTGGGGGTGGTCCCATGCCGCGCAGTGGAGGAGGCGATGGGCGCCTTCCCTCTGGCCGAGCTTGAACCCGTTTCCGTCGCCTTCGTAGGCGGAATCATTCCAGATATTGAGGCCGTTTTTCCAGGCCAGGCAGCGTTCGAAAAGGACGGGATTTCCGGCGTGCCAGCAGTCAAAGCCGTCGTCGGAGTTACTCCAGGCGCGGCAGCCGATGAGGCGATTGCCGGGGCCGATGTCGTGTTTGAGGCCGAAACCGTCTGCGTTTTCCCCGTGTTTGTGGGGATCGTAGTTGAGAAACGAGTCGCAGTTGAGCAGCGTATTGTCCGCGGCGCCTTTGGAGAGGGTAAAGCCGGTATCGTGATTGGCCTCGGCGGTTATGTTTTCGAGGATATTGCGGCGGGCCTCTTTGTCGAGGATCCGGATGCCGCC
>JAHDQI010000244.1 GCA_018433925.1 Phycisphaerae bacterium
AAAAGCCCATCGAAGCCATCTCAGTGAATTGATAAAACCGTGTGAGTAAACCGCGTATCGAGTCCCCAAAAAGACATGCCTGTCATGCCGGTTAGTCATCCTGTCCGCTGCCTCCTGAAAAGACCTGATGAAAAAGCATCTCTGGTATTTCTTTAATACACATTATCCCCTTTTTCTCTCTGTCATGCAAATTAAGATTGGAATAAATGAAAAAATTTTTCTTTTTTCAAGGATTTTACTGATGCCGATATCCGTAGAAATACTGATCCTGATTTAAAGAAGACAAAATAAATGCGGGATAAAAAAAGATTAGATTAATTTGGAGTCCTGAATAAGGAATTCGCGGCCGAATGGGGGGTTCCGTGAATCGCTTCTGTTATTTGGAAAAGGAGGGCATTTCGCTTCTGTCCGGGGGGTCTTTGCCGAGCAGATGGGTAACGAAAAAGTCCATCCGTTTTCTCTTCGCGTAGGGACTTTCCCCGACCCCGTGGCCGCCGCCCGGCACCAGCAAAAACTCAAAATCCTTGTCCGCCTTGATCAACGCATCGACCACCTGAAGCGTGGAGGCCGGATCGACATTGCGGTCCAGTTCGCCGACGGTCAGCAGCAGTTTCCCGGTGAGTTTGTGAGCATTCGTCACATTCGACTGCTGCTGGTAATGCGGACCGACAGGCCAGCCCATCCACAGTTCATTCCACCAGATCTTATCCATGCGATTGTCATGGCAGCCGCAGTTGGCCGCGGCGGCCTTGTAAAAATCGCCGTGCGCCAACAGGGCCCGCAAGGCGCTTTGGCCTCCGGCCGAGCCGCCGTAAATGCCCACGCGCGACAGGTCCATCGATGGGTATTCGGCCGCCGCCGCACGCATCCACGCGATGCGATCCGGAAAGCCGCTGTCGCCGAGATTTTTCCAGCAGACATCATGAAATGCCTTGGACCGATACGATGTGCCCATGCCGTCGATCTGGACTACGATAAAACCGAGTTCGGCCAGTTCATGCTGGCGTATCTGCCGGCCGAAGGCCTTGGGCACAAAGGCCCCCTGCGGTCCGGCGTAGATTTCCTCAATGACCGGGTACTTCTGATTCGGATCAAACGTCGAAGGAAAAATAAGGATCCCGTAAATATCGGTTTTGCCGTCGCGCCCCCCGGCGGCAAAACAAACAGGCGCCCGCCAGCCGGCTGCCAGAAGCTCACTCCAGTCGGCCGTCTCCAGCAGGCAGATGAGCCGGCCGTCGGCGGCATTACGCAGCTGCGTCACCGGCGGCAGATCAACCCGCGACCAGCGATCGAGGAAAAACCGGCGATCCGGCGAAAACTCCGTTTCGTGCGTGCCGTCCCCTTCCGTCAGGATCGTCAGGCCGCTGCCGTCAAAACCCGCCCGGCATAAATGCAGATAATACGGGTCCTGCCCCGGCACAATACCGCCGGCCTCAAACCAGATCTGCCGCTGGTTCGGATCCACGTGCGTGACGCGCCGCACAACCCAGGACCCTTTCGTAATCTGATTCTTTACAGCGCCCCGCTCGGCATCGTACAAATACAAATGATTCCAGCCGTCCCGCTCCGACATCCAGATAATCTCGCCGGTTTCGTCCAGGTAATGCGAATACTGCTTGCCCGCGTAATCAAGAAATGTCGAGCTGGTCTCTTCGATGACCGCCTCGGCACGCCCGTCGGCCGCACGAACAGCCACGACCCGCAGCACCTGGTGGCCGCGCTGGTTATAGAGAAAGGTAAAGCGTTTTGAATTCGGTTCCCAGCGCAGCTCACGAATACTCCAGGGTTCGGAAAACAAGTCATCGCGGATCGCAATCGATTTGCCTTCCTCCACGTCAAACAGGCAGGGCTTTTCAATATCAATTTCATCACCGGGCTTGCGATAGGAAAAACGATGCAGCTTCGGCTGCAATTGGTCATCCGGGGCCGATTCGATCAGGTGTACCGTGCGATCCGCCCCACGCCGAACTCGCATAACAACCAGATAGTTCGAATCCGGCGACCAGGCCATCGGCCGCGAATAAAAATGATCCGCGGTGCCGTCGGCCGTCAAAACCATCTCGCCGTCGCCGTCAACGTCCCGAATGATCACATTATAGTCCCGTATCAAAGCCCGTCGTCTCCCATCCGGCGAAAGCGTTGTTGCCGGTGACCGTCTCGGCCCAGGCCGAACCGCCGGCCGACGGAGCAGGTCCGGTGTGATCTCAGCAGTGGTACTGTCCGTCTCGGCGACAAATACGGCCAGCGCGGTTTCATTCGGCTCCGTCACGAGCCAGGCATGACCGGCGAATGTATGCTGACGATGCCGCTGCCCGCCTTCGAGTACGGCATACCGGTGCCGCCGTCGGCCGCTGTCCAGCCAGTAAAGATGCAGCGGCCTGTCTGTCTGATTGACAAACACGATCCAGGTTTCCTCCCGGCTGCTGCGGCTGGGCACAATCCGGCCGCCCGCCGGCAGTTCGCCGGAGACCGCCTCCTCAACAGGCCGCTCCTCGAGAGTATAGGTTGTCAGATTGCATCGCCAGGTCTTCTCAAACGCCGAAAAGGTCACCGCCCCGCCATCGGCCGCCGGCTCAATCCGTCCAAACGGCAGACGTTCCGGATCCACCACCTCTCCCGCCGCACGGCCCAGGACCTTCGCCAGCCGCCCGTGATCAAAGGCCGCCTGCCGGTAGCCGCGGGCCGCGTGAACCCGGATAAACTCGCGGCGGCCGCCCGAGAGCTCATTGCGATACCAGAACTGATCGCCCCCGTCAAACCAGTTCGGGGTGACTTTTTGCCGATCAACCTTCCCATCGGTTCGCTGATCCAGCCGGATCGCCCGATCATACGCCTCCGCGCTGCCGGCCGATGCAATCGGAGCCGCACACGTCACAATCAACAGAAGTAATTGGATGATTTGCGGATGCACTTGTTTGCTCACCGTATCACCCCCGCACGACCTCCGCGCAGCGACTGCACAGATCGGGGCAGTCCGGGTTTTGTCCGACGCTGGGCCAGTAGTTCCAGCAGCGCCCGCATTTGCCATGGACGCTTTTACCGGCGGTGATCTTCAGGGCCGGGCCTTTTTCGATCGTCACCTCGCTGACAATGCACAGGGCCGCAAAGGTCTCATTGCCCAGTTCCCGGACCTGAGCCAGCATATCCTCATCGGAAACGACAATCTGCACCGCCGCTTCCTGGTTGGAACCGATGGTTTGTGCTTTCCGCAGTTCCTCCAGCACCCGCATCACCTCATCCCGCAGGGTCATGATCTTATCCCATCCGGCTTCCCGGGCCTGATAATCAATCGAACCGTCCGCCTGCGGCATCAGGGCCGTATGCACACTGCCGGCCTCCTGTGATTTGTATTTCATCGCCGCCCAGGCCTCCTCGGCCGTATGCGCCAGAATCGGCGCCAGCATCCGCACGAGGGCATCGAGAATCGACTGCATGGCCGTCTGGCCGCTGCGGCGGCTGCGGCTGCCCGCGCCGTCACAATACATCCGATCCTTGAGCACGTCCATATAGAGGCTGCTCATCTCCACCACGCAGAAGTTATAAATCAGCGAAAAGACCCGGTGAAATCCAAAGTTTTCATACGCTTCATGCACCTGTTCGATCAGGGCCTGAAGTTTTTCCATCGCCCACCGGTCCACCGGCAGCATCTCCGCATAAGGCACCGACATTTCGCCCGGCACAAAATCATCCACATTGCCCAGCAGGTACCGCAGCGTGTTGCGGATCTTTCGGTAGGCCTCCTGCAGGCGCCCGATCAGCTCGTCACTGCACCGCATATCCTCCTGATAGTTAACGCTGGCCACCCACAGCCGCAGGATATCGGCACCATATTTTTCAATCTCCTCCAGCGCGCTGACGTAATTGCCCGCCGACTTGGACTGCTTCATCCCTTTATCGTCCACGGTAAAACCGTGTGTCAGCACCGTCTTAAACGGCGCCCGGCCGAGGGCTCCCAGCGCCGGCAGCAGCGAAAGCTGGAACCACCCGCGGTGCTGATCCGAACCCTCCAGGTATAAATCCACCGGAATCGGCCAGCCCGCCCGGGCCGCCACGCTGTGCCAACTGCACCCGGACTCAAACCACACGTCAAAAATATTTTCCTCTTTATGCAGATCCTCCGAGGAAAAGCCGTCCGGCAGCACAAAATCCTCGCCGAGGAGTTCCCGCGGCGAGTCGGTAAACCAGCTATTGGAGCCCTTTTGCCCGATGTGACGGGCAACAGCGGCAACCGATTCTTTGGTCAGCAGGGCCTTGCCCTCGCTGTTGACAAACGCCGGAATCGGCAGACCCCAGGCCCGCTGGCGGCTGATGCACCAATCCGGCCGCGACTGGAGCATCCCGCGGATTCGCTTTTCGCCCCAGCCGGGAATCCATCGCACGCCGCCGATCTGCTCCAGCGCCAGCGTCCGCAGCGACTTGCCGAACGCCGGAATCTCCCGGTCCACGCTGATGAACCACTGCTCCGTCGCCCGAAAAATCACCGGCATCTTGCTCCGCCAGCAGTGCGGATAACTGTGCAGAATCTTGTCTTCATGCACAAGCAAACCGATTTTCCGAAGATGATCATTGACTTCCGGATCGACCTTCAGCACGCTCTTGCCCCGCAGCCAACCCGGTACGGTATCGTCATAGCAGCCGTTGTCCATGACCGGGGAATACACCGCCAGACCGTTATTCATCCCGGCCGCATAGTCCTCCGCTCCGTGCCCCGGCGCAATATGCACAATGCCCGTGCCGTCCTCGGTCGTCACAAAGGTCTCGTTAATGGCAAACCACGCGTCTTTATCCGTCGGGTTGGCTTCCACGAACGGGTGAACGTAGCGCAGCCCCTGAAATTCGCTGCCCGGCCGCGATGGACTGACGGTATAGTGTCCTTCCTGCAGGCCGGCGGCCGCAACCACCGCTTCCAGCCGTGCCTGCGCGACAATCGAGGCAACTTTCTGCCCGTCCTTTTCAAAGCAAAGGCACACATACTCCAACCCCGGATGCAGGGCTACCGCCAGATTGGCCGCCAGCGTCCAGGGCGTAGTCGTCCAGATCATAAAACACACCTTGCTGTCGGCATCGGCCAACCCCATTTCCCTGACCTTCGCCGCCGACGGCTCATCCAGCGGAAAATTGACATAGATGCTCGCCGAGGTAATGTCCTTGTATTCGAGCTCGGCGTCGGCCAGGGCCGTTTCGCACCCCACCGACCAGTGAATCGGTTTTAATTGCTTATAGACCAGCCCATTGCCGACCAGCTCAGCAAAGATCTCCAGGATGCCCTGCTCATACTGCGGCTTGAGCGTCAGATACGGATTGCCGAAATCGCCAAAGATCCCCAGCGACTGAAACTGCTTCGCTTGCAGCTTGACGTATTTGCCGGCGTACTTCTGGCATTCTTTCCGAATATCGGGCTTGCTCATCGTCTTGGCCTTCTCGCCGAGCTGGGCCATAACCTTGACCTCAATCGGCAGACCGTGACAATCCCAGCCCGGCACATAGGGACACTGAAAGCCCGTCATCGTTTTGTACTTGACCACAAAATCCTTGAGCACCTTATTAATCACGTGTCCCATGTGGATATCGCCGTTGGCGTAGGGCGGGCCGTCGTGAAGCACATATAAAGGGGCCTGTTGCCGCGATTTGAGGATTTGACCGTATATATCCTCTTTCTCCCAGGCCTTCCGCTGCTGCGGCTCGCGCTGCACCAAGTTGGCCTTCATCGCGAAACTCGTCTGCGGCAGATTCAGCGTATCGCGATATCCTTTTTTCTTTGTATCCGACATAATATATCCTTAAACAAATCCAAAACCGATAGTGTACGTTTTTTCTCCTTTTCTGTCAAGCCGGAGGCCGGCGGCAGAGATAGTGAGTCAGAAAACAATCCTGGTAGTCCGCTTTTTCGATGGCAAAGCCCGCCTTTTGCAGCATTCCCTCCATGATCCAGCCCATCGTGCTGTATTCCTTTTTAATATGTGTGACGGCCCCGGCCCCGGTCTGCGGCGTCATCTTGTCCAGCCACTCGGCAATCGCCTGCTGATACTGCCACGGTTCAAAGGAGAACACCACATCCAGCAGGTACAAAATGCCGCCCGGCCGGAGCATGTCAAAGCAGCGGCACAGCCCCACCTGCTTCCAGAAGTCCGGCAGGTGATGCAGAGCCACCTGAGAAACAACGGCATCCGCCGGCGGTCCGCTGTGCTCGTAAGTCAAAAAGCCGCCGCGGTGAAATTCCACATTATCGATTTGCCGGGCGCGGCATTTTTCCTCGCAGATCCGCAGCATCGCCGGGGCAATATCCACCGCGTAAATCTTCTGGCAATGCGGCGCCGCATACACCGCAAAGGCCCCCGTCCCGGCACCGATGTCAATCAGTGTATGCTCCGGCCGCAGCCCCAACCGGGGTATCGTCTGTTTGACCTCCTGCTCAAAATCACGAAACTGCCCGTGCCGCCGGTCATACTCGGCCGCGTGCTGCGGATCGGTAAAGTCGTGACCGCAGCATATCCTCTCATCATAAAACCATTCAGGGGTTTTCATGTTTTTCCTTTCCTGTCGGTCCCAACCGTTTCGGAAAACTGCGAAACAGCGTTTCCATAACCGGCTGAAAGCCCATCTTCCGCCAGAACGACCGGGATACCTCATTGTGTACCGAACACCGCACCTCGATCCGCAGCAGCCCGCGGCTCCAGAACCACTCGAGCATCTTCTCCAGCATTTGCTGTCCAGCGCCCTGCCGCCGGCAGGCCTCCAGCACCGCAAAATCCAAAATCTGTCCGAACTCGACGGTCTCCAATACCGGCGGATACTTTTCCACACGGCCTTGACAGTAACCGATCACCCGGCCGTTCGCTTCAGCAACCAGAACGCGGGTATTCGGCTCCCGGATGTTGTCTGTGACAAATTGACAAAACGCCTGTTCCCCGTCTTCCCGGAAGGTAAAAAACGGATCCAGAAGCGCATGCATCTCCATCAGTTCCCGCCATACGGGCAGGATCCCGGGTACATCTTCTTTTGATGCTTTCCGAATTTTCATTTCGAATCAACCATTCGATACATGCAAATCATATCATCATAGGACCCATCCGCATACTTGACTTCCCGTATCTTGCGGCCCTCTTCGATGAATCCCATCTTCTGGTAAAGCCGAATAGCCGGCTTGTTCCCCGACCAGACACCCAGCGCCAGCTTCTCCAGTTTCGGATGTGCCCTCGCCCATTCAATCAACACTTCCATAATCGCCTTGCCCAGCCCAAGGCCGCGCCAGTCCGGCAAAATACTGATGCCGACTTGTCCGATGTGCCGCATGCGCTGCCTGCTGCCGCATTCAATGCTGGACAGGGAAAGAATGCGGCCGTCTGTCTCCGAAATCACTATCAGCTTATCTTCATCCGTATGATATTTCTGTATATGCTCCTGTTCTTTCTCAAGGGTCTGCCATTCTTTGGCTTCCTCCGCGGTCATCAGGAAGAAACGATCCTCCTCAAAGATTTTCTTCATATAATTCAGCACCCTTTCTGCATCCTCCGCTACAGGCGTCCGAATGCAGACCTCTTTGAGGTTTTTCAATAAAACCGCTTTCGCCTCAATCACAGCCACAATTTTCTCTCCTTGGCAGGGTGGGTTCTTAGTCCACCGTTTTACAACTCAATCCAGTATCTTCGTTTCGGCGGTCCATCCTCGGTCGGCTCCATATTTTCCAGCACGCCGCCGTGTTTCTCAATGATCTTTTGCGAGCCGATATTCCCTTCATCGCAGGTCACCAGCACCCGATTCAATCCGATCCGGCGTACCTCCTCCATCGCCAGCTTCAGAATCAAACCGCCGTATCCTTTCATCCGCTGGTCGGCGCGGATGTAATAGCCGATATGCCCGCCGATCCGCCGCAGAAAGTCATTTAACTCGTGCCGAATTGAAACCTGCCCGACAATTTTTCCCTCGCGCATCAGGAACAACGTGGAAGCCGGCACCCAATCAGACGGCAATTTTTCTCCCGTCTTCCAGCATTTCAGCTTTTCAACCATCCCCGCATACGGCAGGTCCTGGTATTCGGCCAGCCAGCGACTGTCATCCCCTTCGGCCCTTACCGCCTCCAGGTAGTCCGCAAACGCCGCCTCATGCTCCGGCTCCAGCTCCGCCAGTCTCAATTCTTCCTTTTCCATATGTTGCCCGTGTATAAAGGAAACAATCATCCGCCAAAGGCGGATTCCTCATTTTTACTTTTTGATATTTGCTCGTTACTATAAAAAAAGGCCTTTCAAAGCTCGCTGCTCTGAAAGGCCTTTTGACTTCGTCTGGTTTCCTTTTTCAGGGCAGCTTATCTCTTCCGCGGATAATCACGATGCCGATGCGCAGGTTTGTCATCCCGGCCGAGCCGAGCTGCCCATTCCATTTTGTCTTGCCATAAACCTGCATTTGCCGCTCCTAAAAAAGGCGATGTCTTACTATCGAATTTTTGCCCGGAAAAATCAACAAAAATCTCAAAAAATCGAAGAAAACCATCCGTTTTTCGGCAGGATGGGAAAATCACGGATAAACCGCTCAGTGCTTTCCTGGGCCAGCTCGTAGGCCGAGGCCGGATAGGTAACACGATATTTGATAATCCAGGGAGAATCGTAAAACAGGTACAGACACGAAGTGCAGAGCTGCTGTTGGCCGACAAACTCTTCCTCAAAGCGGACTATAGCCCGTTTGCCGACAACAGTCCGGCCGTTCTGACGTAGGGTAAATGCCCCCTCAGAAAGCAGCTCGCAGTCCAGCCGAGAACGCAGAATGGCCCACAGGGACTGTTCGTAT
Source organism: Phycisphaerae bacterium (assembly GCA_018433925.1). Classification (GTDB taxonomy): domain Bacteria; phylum Planctomycetota; class Phycisphaerae; order Sedimentisphaerales; family Anaerohalosphaeraceae; genus JAHDQI01. The sequence goes on from JAHDQI010000244.1 coordinate 8,782, forward strand.
TGCTCGGCGAGAACCGCATCCGGATTCAAGGGTCCGTCTCCGGCCCTCGGATAAAGCCAGACCGTTAACATGGTCGGTTCCCGAAAGGAATTAAAGTTGTAGCCCACGCTGACGCTGTCTCCCGTTTCGTAGTATTCGAGAATGCCGACCCGCTCAAACGGGATAAACGTCTCAGGAAACTGTACCCCGCTGGACCGGTGAACATACAGGCCCTCCGTCATAATCTCGCGGCCCGTCTCATACTCATAAGCCCTCCCGGGACCGGGCAGACACCCGGCCAACGGCAAAAGCAGCGGCGCAAGGAGCGCGCAGATTGTCTGTGGTTTATGCGTCAATGGAACCTCCGTGAACGAAAAAAAAGAAAACAAACCCCGATGCTGCTGTGCTTATTATACTCGTAAGGAGGGTAGAAAAGCAAGAAAAAAACAGGAAACTGAACCTCCCGGAAATCAGTTCCCTGTGTGTCCGGCAAACGTCCGAAAAAAAAGCCCCGCAGGGTGCGGGGCTTTTCTGGTTTCCTTCAAGCAGGTATTTTTACTTGGATTTGACCTTCGTTGCGCACGGGCCTTTTTTGCCCTCGCCCACCTCAAATTCCACCGATTGACCTTCCTGCAGGGAAGCATAGCCGGCCGACTCGATCTCCGAGTGATGGACGAACAAATCAGCGCCGCCGTCGGCGGGGGTAATAAATCCGTAACCTTTGCTGTCATTGAACCATTTTACTGTACCTGTACTCATGTTACACTCCCGGGCCTGAAAACAGACCCCAAAATTCTCTCATGTTCTAATTTTAGGGGAAATACTCCTGAGAGAGGATAAGAATACTGCCCATTTACCATACTGTTTATACTGTCATAAGAACAGGGTCGGCCAAAAAAAGCAAGAAAATAAGCCAAAATTTCAAAAATAAATCCATTTTCTCCGATTTTCGCCCTTTTTAACGAAAAAAGAAGGTCTTGAAGTCAGGCCGCTTTTACGGTATAACCCCATAAGATCAACGATTTCGGCTCATTAGGCATACAAATACAAATCAGCACACAACCTTAATGACATGGGAGGTACCCACATGAAACGAAGAGACTTTCTGCGGACGATGGGGGCAGCGGCCGGGGCGGCCCTGGCTCGTCCGTCGTCTTTATTCGCCGCCGCCGGCGGGACCGGAAAAAAACGGATTGCCCTGGTCGGTACAGGCGTACGAGGCATTTCCCTCTGGGGCAAAAACCTAGTCGAAAAGTACAGCGATCACCTCGAATTCGTCGGCCTGTGTGACATCAATCCCGGCCGGCTGGCCTTCGCCAAAGAATACATGGGCGTCGGCTGCCCCACCTTTACCAGCTTCGAGCAGATGATGGACAAGACCAAACCGGAAATAGTCATCGTTACCACCGTGGACGGGACCCACCACGAATTCATCATCAAGGCCCTCGAGAGGGGCGCTGATGCCGTCACCGAGAAACCCATGACCACCAACGAAGTCAAATGCCGGGCCATCCTCGATGCCGAAAAACGAACCGGCCGCACAGTCCACGTGGGCTTCAACTATCGCTACGGCAGTCACTTTACGAAAATCCAGGAGCTGCTGACCTACGGACGTCTCGGCAAACTGACCTCCGTCGATTTCCACTGGTATCTGAACACCGACCACGGCGCCTCCTATTTCCGCCGCTGGCACGGCATCCGCGAACACGGCGGAACCCTGCTCGTCCACAAGGCCACACACCATTTCGACCTGCTCAACTGGTGGATCAACTCTGATCCCGTCGAGGTCTACGCTTACGGCGCCCTCGAACATTATGGCAAAAACAACGCCTTCCGCTCCGAAAAATGCCGCACCTGCCCGCACCAAGACAAGTGCAAATTTTACTGGGACATCACCCGCAACAGTCATTACATGAAACTCTATGTCGCCAATGAACACCACGACGGCTACATCCGCGATGCCTGCCTGTGGCGTAACGAAATCGATATTTTCGATAAGATGGCCGTCCAGATTAAGTACGCCAATGAGGTGCAGGTCAGTTATTCCCTGACGACCTATTCGCCCTTTGAGGGCTGGCAGATCGCCTTCAACGGATTCGACGGCCGCATGGACAGTTGGGACGGCATCCCCTGGCAAAAAGGCCGTAAACAAATCGACCAGGCCCAGCTTCACGCCCTCGAAATGCGCCAAGACCTGGAGGAAGACCGCTCCGAATTTAACGAAATCATGGTTTCGCAAAACTTCGGCAAAACCGAGCAGATCAAAGTCCCCAAGGTCTACGGCGGCCACGGCGGCGGAGACAGCAAACTCATCGACCGGCTCTTTGTCAATCCGGAGGCCCCCGATCCTCTGTCCCACGCCGCCGGCAGCCGGGATGGGGCCATGTCGATCCTCATCGGCATTGCCGCCCGAAAAAGCATCGATACCGGCAAACCTGTCAAAATCGCGGACCTGACCGATCTGGTCCCGCAAAAAACCCGCGTTCGACCCACATAGCTCTTTGCTATCAAAAAAGAGTAGAGAATCAGGACGGCGGAGGCGATCCCCTCTGCCGTCTTTCTTTATACCTCAAGTGCATCCGTTTTGTCCTGTTGCGTAAACTCCAAACAACCGATATAATCCGGCGGTCTTTCGTATTGAACGGGTTTGCTCATGCGCCATAAAAAAAGAATTTCAGCCGCCCAAAAAGCGGTCCTGGCCCTGGCGGCGGTCTTCGTGATAGTCCTGCTCGGCAGTTGCCACAGGCCCGATCAGCCCCGCCTTCGTCCCGGGGCCTTCTTCGGCTCCCCGACCGGCATCTACTTTCCGGACCCCAATGATCTGGGAAAACATAATTTCGAAAGCCCCCGCGGCGAAAAGAACGGGATGATCTATACCCGTCGAGGCGGTTTTATCGACCTCGGCCACCTGCGAGAAGCCGCGGATCGCACATATTACCTGACCAGGCTGATCTATAAAAATCTGATGGATGAGCAAACGGAACTTGCCTTTCGTGTCGTCGAGCCGTCTGTATATCGGCTCTCCGTTCGCTACCCGCCGGAGTGGAATGACCTGAGCAAAAAAGAAAAGGAAAACATCGCCCACGAAACCGCAGTGCAAATCGCCCGGTATACAGCACATAATTCTCTGATCTGGCATGAAATTCTGACCTGGTTCGGCTTTGCCTCCTCGGGACTGTTTTCCGAAAACATCTCCGCGTTCTCCTGGGAAGACCCCTATTCGGATCTGCTGGGTGTGACGCTGGCCGCCGAAGTGCTCCGCGAAGAACAACCCTATGAACAGACCCTGACCCGGCGAATTGACGAAACCTTGCGCGTGCTGGAGGCGCAGCCCCCCGAGGTCGCCCGCCGGGCCGCAGACCGGATCGACGGCAAATGGTACAGCGGCGGATTTTACTTCTTTGTTAATATGAAAAAAAGAAATTTTGATGTCGGGCTCGACGGCCGGCCGCTGATCCCCTGGCTGGCCCCGGATATCTGCCCGGACGCACAGCCGTATCCCCTGCTCGCGCCGACCCTCAAATCACCCACCGCATGGGGATTTACGGTCGAAATCGAACTTTATCCCGTGGAACTGGAAAAACGAAAAATTTACGCCATCCTCAACCGCGACATGGATCTGCCCCTCTATCCTGCAACCCATTTTCCGGTCCTGCTCGAAGATATCCGCCGCCAGGCCGAAAACCACCCCTGAACTCAAAAAATCGGTGCCCCCCAATCAGGACTGCGCAGCGGCCGGCTGCTCCGATGAGGAATTTTCCCTGGGTGCGTTTTTGCCGCGAAAGACAATGCAATGGGTCGGGCATTTTTGCCGGGCGGTTTCCGTTGCCTCGTCCGGGGAATACTTCTCATAATCCGTGCGGGCCAGGTTCTCCTGTACGGAGAACACCGCAGACTGCTTCTGGCACAGTCCGCACCCAATGCAGCCGACCTTGCACATCGACCGCGTTGTCCTGCCGTTTTCTTTGTTGCTGCAGGCGACCACCAGCATCGGATCCTGCGTAAACGGAACCATCTCGATCAGCCCGCGCGGGCAGCCGGCCACGCAGGCCCCGCACCCGGTGCACTTGTCATAATCAACTACGGCCAGCCCGTCAATGATATGCAGCGCATCAAACCGGCACCGCCGCACGCACCCGCCAAAGCCCAGGCAGCCAAAGGCACAGGCCTGCACATTCGGCTGGGCGTTGGCGCTGGTGCAGCCGATGATCCCGTCATACTCGGCCAAATACGTCTTATCACCCCGGCACGCGCCACAGTGAATAATCGGCCGCTTGGGGGCGCCCCCTTCGGACAGTTGCAGATTCAGCACTTTGGCGATCTGGTTGGAGACCTCCGCCCCGCCCGGCGCGCACCGCCCAAGCAGGTCTGAATCGGCCACCACCGCCTTGGCATACGACTTGCACCCGGCAAATCCGCAGGCCCCGCAGTCAATGTTCGGCAGTACTGCGTGCACCTGCTCAACCTTCGGGTCCTCCTGCACCTTCAACTTGATGCTAGCCACCAACAGCACCAGCGCAAAAACCGTTCCCAGCCCCAGCATCAGCAGGGCCGCCCACAAAACACCCGAAATCTGCATTGCTCCAACCATACTGTTTCCTGTGTTAGAAAAACCCCGCCTCGGACGGGCTTCCTTTTTTCCCCGGTTTATGTTGTAATTTTATTGTTATATCATTCCCGCAAAACCCATAAACGCCAGCGTCAGCAGCCCGGCCGTAATCAGCGTAATCGGCGCGCCGCGCAGCGGGCCGGGCACATCAGCCAGCTCCAGATTTTCGCGAATCCCCGCCATAATGCAGATCGCCAGCGTAAAACCGATCCCCGCCCCCACGCTCAGCACCACCGCCTCCAGCAGGTTGTCGATCTCCCACAGGTTGATAAACAGGCACAGGCCGAGAATTGCGCAGTTGGTCGTAATCAGCGGCAGGAAAATGCCAAAGCTTTCATACAGCGCCGGAAAAAACTTCCGCACATACATCTCCACAAGCTGCACCGCCCCGGCAATCACGAGAATAAAACACACGTACCGCATTACTTCCAGTCCATAAGGCATCAGCAGCAGGTGATCGATCAGCCACGTCAGCGTCCCGGCCAGCGTCACCACAAACGTCACCGCGCAACCCATGCCGAAGGCCATATCAATCCGGCCCGAAACGCCCAGGTACGGACAGATCCCCAGGAACTTGGTCAGCACCAGGTTGTTGACAATCACAATCCCCAAAAAAGCCAACAGCAGGTCTTGCAGCAGGTCCATTCGCCTATTCTCCCGTTCGCACGTCAGTTCTCTTTTTGAGCGATGGCGTTCACGCCCGCCAGCAGCAGGCCGAGGGTGATAAACGCCCCCACCGGCATCCCCATCGCCGCCCACGGCAGAAACCCGTCCCACAGCACGGGAATCTCAAACACCTTCCCCGTCGCCAGCAGTTCGCGCACGCCCGCCAGCACACACAGCGTCAGCGTAAAACCCAGCCCCATCCCAAGGGCATCCACAATGCTGACAACCAGCCCATTTTTGCTGGCGCAGGCCTCCGCCCGGCAGATGATGATGCAGTTGACGATAATCAGCGGAATATACGGACCCAACTGATCGCTCATCTCCGGCTGAAAGGCCTTCAAAAACAAATCGGCAATCGTCACAAACGTCGCAATCGTCAGCGTAAACATCAAGATTCGAAGATGCGGCTTAAGCAGATGACGCATCAAACTGACCACGATATTCGAGCAGGTCAGCACAAAAATCACGCTCAGGCCCATCGTCAAAGCGGGCTTGACCGCCGCGGTCACCGCCAGCGTCGGGCACATCCCCAGCAGAAGACGCAGAACCGGGTTTTCATCCCAAAGCCCCGCCAAAAAAGTCTTTTTCAATGCAGGCGCCGTATTGGCCATAAATCACCTGTCCCGTTGTTTATTCGATTAGTCCGCGTTTTTTTAATTCTTCCTGAATCGGAACCACATAGGTATTCAAAATCGTCACCACCGCCTGGCTGGAAACCGTCGCCCCGCTGATGGCCACAATCTCATCGTCTATCGCCTCGGCCTCGCCGCTTTTGACCAGGTCGAGAGCGGCCGCCGGCGCCCCGACAAACTGACGCTGAAAAAACCCGCCGGCAATCGTAATCTTATCGCCGAAACCGGGCGTTTCGTTGCTGGACAGCACACCAAAGCCCGCCAGGGTCTCAAAAGACCCGTCCACCGCCACCACCAGCTTGATCTTGTCGGAAAAGCCGCTGCCCTGGCATAAAAACGCCCACCCGACCGTTCGGCCGCCCGCATCGACCCCTCTCTTGACCTCCACGGTATACGGCCTGGGCTTGCCGGAGGCAATCTCCACCGGCTCATCCAGCGAAAGAAAGGAGTCAGCTTCCCGCAGCATGGCCCCGGCCAGCCGATTGAACTTCTCAATTTCATTTTGCTGAATCCGCGGCTGCCAGGCCGCGTTCGTCAGCGCCAAAAGCCCCCCGAAAAAAATCGACGAAACCAGCAGCAGCCAGCTTTGCTCGAAAAAATATTTCACCTTAGACATTCGGTTTTCCTCCCGCCGGAACGCGCTTGCAGAGCCGGTCAATCAGCGGTGTCATCGCGTTCATAATCAGCACCGCGTACATCACGCCTTCGGGATATTCGCCGACAATCCGAATCAGCATCACCAGCGCCCCGACGCCGATCCCGAAGAGCCACATGCCCTTGACACTCAGCGGGGCTGTCACCGGATCGGTCGCGATGAAGAAAGCGCAGATCAGCAGCCCCCCGCCGAACAGGTGAAAGTCCGGCCGCACATACGCCTCCGGCCGCAGCAGCCAGCCGACCCCCGCAAAAACCGTCGCCGAAAGCAGCACCGCCAGCGGAATATGAAACGTAATCGTCCGGCGGACCAGCAGGTAAATCCCCCCAACGAGCAGTGCCAGCGAACTGGTTTCTCCCAGGCAGCCGCCCACTTCGCCCCAGAAGGCCCATTGGGCCTGCCCCTGAATCGCCTGCGCTTCAACCTGACCTTTCAGAGCCATCTTGCTCCAGGCCATCGGAGTCGCCTGGGTCGTGGCCGCCGTATTGGCCGCCGCTATCGGCGGCATCTGCGCATCCACCGTCGCCGGCACGGTCCAGGTGGTCATGGCCGCCCCGAATGAGGCCGCCAGAAACGCCCGGGCCGCCATCGCCGGGTTAAACACATTCGAACCCAGCCCCCCAAAGAGCATCTTCACGATCACGATGCAGAAAACACACCCGATGATCGCCACGCTGAAAGGGACTGCCGGCGGCAGCGACAGCGCCAGGATCAGACCCGTAACCACGGCGCTCAGATCGCCGATGGAAGCCGGCTTCCTGCGAAGGCGGTTGCAGGCCCACTCGCTGGCCACGCAGGCCGCGATGCAGACCCCGATGACCGCCAGCGCCCGAAAACGGAAAAAAATGCCCGCCGCGATCACCGCCGGCAAAAGCCCGATGATCACATCCAGCATCACCTGCCGCGTCGAGAGTTTCTCGCTCGTATGGGGCGCCGGAGATACGGTAATTTTACTTAACATGGTTCTGCGGTTTCCTTACGTTCGGTTCCATCCCTTGTTTAACCCAGCCGCTTCTTGGCGCGGGCCTTCAGCAGTTTCCCGGTTTTGATATAGCCGGGCAGTTCAATATGGGCGGGGCAGACATAACTGCGTGAGCCGCATTCGATACAGGCGCGGAGGTAATACGAGTCGGCAATATCCATGCGAAAATGTTTGACCGCGTGGGCAATCTTCGTCGGATTCAGATGTTCCGGGCACACCCTCAGGCAGCGGCCGCAGCGTATACACGGCGTCTGCTGCTTCTCATATTTGGCCCGGGTCACCGCCTCCCGCGTCAAAAACGTCAGCGCCCCGCTGGTCTTCGTCAGCGGCGTGGACAGATCCGCGATGGCAAAGCCCATCATCGGGCCGCCCAGCACCACCTTGGCCGCCGTTTCCTTCAGCCCGCCGCAATGGGCAATCAAATCCTCGACCCGCATCCCGATCGGCACATAATAGTTGCCCGGCCTGGAAATCGCGCAGCCGGTCACCGAAACCACCCGGTGAGTCAGCGGACGCCCGCAAACCACCGCCTCGGCCAGCGCCGCGCAGGTGGCCACGTTCAGCACGCAGATGCCGATCTGCGGCGGAATCCCGCCGGTGGGAACCTGCCTGCCCAGCACCGCCTGAATCAACTGCCGCTCGCCGCCCTGCGGATACTTCGTCTTGACCGGCACCACCTCCACATCCTCCGACAGCGAACAGCGTGACAGGGCCTCGGCCATCACCCGAATCGCCGACGGCTTATTGTCCTCGATGCCGATGCGAATCGTCCCGCACCCGGACGCCCGCGCCGCCAGGCGAATGCCCGCGATCACCTGCCAGGTCCGCTCCAGCATCAGCCGGTAATCACAGGTAATAAACGGCTCGCATTCACAGCCGTTAATCAGGAGCGTATCCTTCGGCATCGCCGGATTCGGCTCAATCTTGACCCGCGTGGGAAACCCCGCCCCGCCCATGCCGACCAGCCCGGCCTTTTGCACAGCCGTGCAAATCTGCTCGGCCGAGTACACGCCCGGATCAAACGAAGCGTCAAAGGGATCCGCCGCCGCCGGTCGGGGCTCATTCGAATCCGGATCCGCATCGATGTAGACCGCCATCGTTCGCCCGATCACAGGATGCGGAGCCAGGGCAATATCCTTCACCGTCCCGTTGACCGGCGAGTGAATCGGAGCCGAGACAAACGCATCTGACCGCCCAACTATCTGCCCGGCCGAGACGGGATCCTTCTTGTTGACCACCGGCTTGCACGGCGCCCCGATGTGCTGGACCAGCGGCAGGATGATCTGTTTCGGCGTCGGCACCGTTTCAATGCTGCACGACTCCGTAAAATGTTTATTTTCCGGCGGATGAACCCCGCCCTTAAATGTCTTTTTTCCGTGTGTTTCCATGCTGAGTATTCCCGTCCGCTTCCCTGTCGCACGTTCCCTGCCCGCCGCCGCCGACCCACCGAATCAGCCCGACGGCCGCCAGCGTCACCAGAACCGATAAACCAAACGTCGCCGCGGTCCGAAGCGATTCGCAGGCAAGGGCCTCCCGCAGCCAAATCCCGAATCCGGCAACAGAGAGCACAAACACCGTAATCGGAACCAAAAAGGCAACAATTACCTTCCACACCACGTTCGGACCCGGTGCCTGCCCGACCGCTCGGTACACGGATTGGCAGTCATGCCGCTGAGCACATCCCGAACAAAATTCGTTTTCAGTCGTCATCGCCGAACACAAAAGAAAGATTGGTTATAGTAGAAATAAAATACCGATGCAAGAAAATTTCTGTGATGCCGGCCTACCAGAAACCATCCCCCTTAAACCCGGCCAACTGCAAAATCCGCGACGGCGCCTCCGGCATCCCCGTCTTGGCTGAAAGATACGCTGCCTCAACCACCGCCATCACCTTCAGCTCCGTCTCCGGCGGCGGAAACAAAGCCAACTGGTCCGGTTTCCGAATGTGACCGGCCAGGTTATCCAGCAACTGCTCCGCCCAGAACGGCCCGCTTCCCGTCGTACGTTTTTCCTCCAGAATCCGGCCCTCGTGACTGCTGAGCGTCAGCCGGTCTTCCTGCAGCGTCACAAACCGGTCCTTGCCGTGAACCCGCAGGTGCCTGCGGGGCGGACCAAGCGTCCGGCTGGCACAGACCTGGGCGATCAGCGTATCCGAAAACCGCATCACAACCACCGCCGTATCCTCCGTGATGCTCAGACGCTGTTGCCGGTCCGGCGCCTGGTTGGCCCGCTGCATATACACCTGCTGCGGCAGCCCGAAACACAGCACCAGCTCATCAATCAGCCAATAGGCATCCTGCAAAAGCACCCCGCCCCCGGCCAGCGACGGATCATACAGCCAGCGATCTTCCGGCTCCAGCGGCGGACGAGGCAGATGGCAAATCCCCGAAATCAAATGCCAGAAATTAATCTCCGCCCGATCCAGCAGATCCCGAAAGGCCCCCAGCAAAGGATGAAACCGGCTCGGCTGAACGGTCATGAAACAGCGCTGCTGCCGGGCCGATTCGCCGATCCACTGGGCCGCCTGCTCAAAGGTCAAAGCCGCCGGGGCGGTCTTGAGTACATGACACTGTTTTTCAATCGCCAGGTCAATCGCCTCGGCGCATTGATGAACCGGGCGGCCTGCCAGGAACACATCCGGACGTACCTGCACGATCAGTTGACGAATATCATCGAACGCCCTGCATTCGTACCGGCGGGCGGCGCCGGCCGCTTTCTCGCTGTCCGAGTCAGAAACCGCCGCGATGGTAAAAGAGTCCTTTTGCCAAGCGCATTCAAGGAGCCGCTCAATCGGTTCAGTCAGCCCCAAAACAGCAACGGTCAGCGGGATCGTGCTCATAATATCCTCGGCACAAAGTCAATAGGGCAAAAGCGGCCCAAACAGTCCGCTCGGCCCTGTCAATTCTGAATCAACAAATCCGGCACAGGAAACCGGCTGCACAAATCCTGCACTTCTTTGCCTGTCTTCTCAATCACAGACTCGTTTTCAAGATTCTCGGCAATCGTATGAATCCAGGTCGCCACCTGCTCGGCTTCCGCCTCTTTCATCCCGCGCGTGGTCATCGCCGGAGTGCCCAGCCGAAGCCCGCTCGGGTTAAACGGCCCGGCCGTATCGCCCGGCACCGAATTGTAATTGGATACGATATGCGCCCGGTCCAGCGCCTTGGCCAGCGGCTTGCCCGCCAGCCCCTTATTCCGAAGGTCGATCAGGATCAGGTGGTTGTCCGTCCCGCCCGATACAAGATCAAAACCGTAGGCCATCAGTTTTTCCGCCAGCCGCCGGGCGTTTTTGACGATCTGCTGTGCGTAGGCCTGAAAAGCAGGCGTCGCCGCTTCTTTCAGCGCAACGGCCAGCGCCGAGATCGTATGCATGTGCGGCCCGCCCTGCAGACCCGGAAAGACCGATTTATTAATCGCTTTCGCGCACGCTTCCTTGAATAAAATCATCCCTCCGCGCGGACCCCGAAGCGTCTTGTGCGTCGTCGTCGTCACCACATCCGAATACGGAATCGGACTCATGTGCACCCCGCCGGCCACCAGCCCGGCAATATGAGCCATATCGCTGATGTGGTAGGCCCCCACCCGTTTGGCGATCTCATCAAACTTGGAAAAATCGATCTCTCGCGGATACGCGCTGGAGCCGGAAATCAAAATCTTCGGCTTGTGTTCTTTGGCCAGGCCCTCAATTTTATCATAATCCAGCCGCCCTGTCTTCGCGTCAAGTTCATACTGCACAGACTTGAAAAACTTGCCCGTATAACTGACCTTCCAGCCGTGGGTCAGGTGTCCGCCGTGCGGCAGGGCCAGCCCCATGATGGTCTCGCCCGGTTCGGCCAGCGCGCTGTAGGCCGCCAGGTTCGCCTCCGATCCCGAATGCGGCTGCACATTCGCCCCGTCCGCCCCGAACAGGGCCTCGGCACGCCGGCAGGCCAATATCTCGATCTGATCGGTAAACTGCTGGCCCTCGTAATACCGCTTGGTCGGGTATCCCTCGGCATACTTGTTGGTCAGGCAGCTTCCCGTCGCTTCCATCACCGCCTTCGAAACATAGTTTTCCGAAGGAATCAGCCGAATCGAACCCGCCTGACGACGCTGCTCTCCCGCGATCAGTTCAAAAACCTCTTTGTCCGTCTTTTCAATCGCCGATGTCATTGTATTAACTCCTAAGAAAATGAATAAAAGGCCCTTATACCACACAATCAGGTCTTCTACAAGGGGGAATATAACAGGCAGATTCCGGTAAACCCACATCCGCTTTCGTGAACACAACCGGACAGCGCCGCGACCGCAAATCCATTCATTCCACGCGAATCGGCAGATTGGCCGTAGCCGCCCTCCCCGAAGAGTCCGCGACATACACAAAAATCCGGTAATTTCCCCCTTCCGCAGGCAGTTGAATACGCGCCCGCACCGATTCAGCCGAAAGCACCGCCCCCTCGATGGGCGAAACCCTTCTTTCCCAGTCCCCGCCAGTGGCCGGGTTGTCCGATTCATCCGGCCGAAGATCCCAGTCAACCGTCATCGGATCCCCTTCCGGATCGGAGGCATCCACAGCAAACCAAACCGGCTCGCCGGGCCTGAAAATATACGGCCGGACGCCCTCCACCGCGTACACCTCCTTCCGGCCGATCTGAGGCGCCCGATTTTCAGGCCACCGGCCCGTCCACAGAAACGTCATCGTATCGATCATCTCCGTCGGAGTCCCGTCCGGCAGAAACAGGCAAAACCAAGTGTGCGTTTTTTCCTGCTTGTTGCCCCACAAAAACACATACGAACCCAGGCAGTTCGGCTTCCCATCAATCCCGGCCTTGTACACATCATGATAAAAACGGGATTTTTCAGTGCTTGTGTCTTCAATCGGCAGGCCCCACTCGGTCTTTTCGGCCTCCCACCACCCGCGGGGTCCGAACTCCGTAATCAGGTACGGCTTCTCCCAGCCGTACCGCTCAAGCCGGGCCGGCACATGCGGCAGCGTGCCGTAACTGTTGATGCCCAGGGCATCCAGCGACGGGCAGTATTCCTTGACCTCCTGAACCTTTTCCCCCGCCCCGGCGATCACCGTAATGACCGGGTGATTCGGATCGATCTGCTTAATCCGCCGGGCGATCTTCTCAATCTCCTTCCAGACCAACGCACGGCCGTCCGGACCGATCTCGTGCTCCACTTCATTGCCGATGGCCCACAACAATAGAGCGGGGTGATCCTGGAGCGCAACCACCTGTTCGGCAATCCGCTCCCGCTGCTTTCGGAGCATCTCCTCATTCGTATAATCAGCCCCGTGACGCGGCTTGGCCATACGCAGCCCCAGGCAGACAGTCAGGCCTTTTTCCCCGGCCTTGTCCAGCGCCTCCCGTGAGCTGCTCCAGGTTCGGATGGAATTGCCGCCGGCCTCAACCAGCGCATCTAAATACGCGGTCCCCCCGGCCCCCCGGATAAAACAGGGCTGCCCGTTTCGCAGCAGGGTCCAGCGCCCGTCGATCTTTTCAATTGTTACAACAGACAGCCCCCCCGCGGCCGGTCCTTCCGCCGCAGGCGAGAGACCGCCGGCGATCAGCACAAGAACAAGCAACGAAACCCCAAACAGGTTTTTAAAAATCCGGCCGTCTTTCACAACATTCCTGTTCGTAAAAAAACTCCCGCTTATACCCCGCAGACAACCAGGTGATCCAGGCAGAGCTGAGACCACGTTTCCATGCTCCGGCGCACCGTCGTCAGCGCCTCAATATCCAAAAAGTCCATCTGGGTAATCATCTGTTCTTTTTTACTTACCGCCGGCGCATCCAGGTCCCACAGATGGACGATCCCCAGGTGAACGCGGCCGACCTCGTTGGAATCGTCGTTGAGCAGCCCCACGATCCGTTCCGTATATCCGCTCTCCACGTGCACCTCCTCCTCCACCTCG
>JAHDQI010000098.1 GCA_018433925.1 Phycisphaerae bacterium
AGCATTAAAACGGTGGCAAAACTCGGAAAAAACAGGAGAAAAATCGGCAATTTTTGGCCAAAAAGCGGACAAAACAGAACAAAGAGTGGACAAAAAAGGAGAAGAAACGGACAAACTTGGCATCAGGAATAATACCTACAAAACCGCGTTCCCGGCCCAAAAACAAAGAAAACGCCTGTTTTTAAACAGGCGCTTTTTATGCCGGACTTTCGATCCTTCCCGAATCCACAGCCAAACACCCACAACCGCGGCGTTGACGCGTTTGGTTTCTGGCCTACAGTTTTTCGTAGCGGATCACCGCGCGGTACAGGCCGTTGACGCGTTTCTTTTCCACAACCTGCGGCGGGTATTTTTCATTCCGCGGCTGAAGACGGACCTTGCTCCGCTTATCAAAAAAGACACGCTTAAAGGTGCATTCGTGCGGCTCCGTAAAGCGAACAAAACAGTCGTCGCCGTCCTGAACCGCCGCCGCCGGAGAAAAGATCACGATATCGCCTTCCGCGTATTTGGGCTGCATCGAATCGCCCACCACACGAACCGCAAACGCGTTGGGGTCGTGCAGATCAGGCGCACGAACATAATCATCCGCATAACCGGCCGGATAGCCCAGGTCTTCAAACTCCGTCGGATACCCCGCCGAGACCTTGTTGATCACCGGGATCCAGTGACCCGCGGCGCGGCGGCCGCCCTTCTTGCTGGACGCTTTCTCAACCTCAAAATCCTGGACGCTGAGCATCTTGCTGGCCTTCGCAATACTGATCCGATGGTTGACAATGTTGCGGATCAGTTGCTTGTATTTCTGATTTTCCGCCTCGATGGCCTCAAAATCCTTGCGAATCTTGGCCGGAATACGCTCCATCTGGGCCATGTCAATCAGGTATCCCTTTTTGAATTTCAGGATTTCCTCAAGGCCGTCCAGCAGCGCCACAGAAGGCGGATTGTTGACCTGCCCGGTCTCGATCGTGGACAGGTACGGCTTCGAAAAACCCGTAAACTCCGCCACTTCATCAAGCGTCATTTTGAGTTCCTTACGTCGTTTACGCAAAATCTGGCCTAAAGACATAATCGTATCCCTCACAAATTAAGGTTTCGTTTGAACAACCATACTACCATAAAGCCCCAGGACGACAAACACAAGATTATTTTTTGTAAATACTTAACAGATTCCAGGCCGGGCCAAACCCGTAGCGGACGGGGCGGGGTGTCAAAATGGCAGGGATTGCGGCCCAACCAAAACCCCGCCAAAAACTCATATCTCATTTCAAAAAAAAGACTTGCGGAAATCCGGCCGAGTTTGGCACGCCGTTTGCAAAATCCATTGGCGGAAACAAAAAATAAAAAAACGCAAAATTGGATAAAAAAACAACCAGAAGGGAGGTACAGATTATGTGGATGAGTCGATGGGAAAATTGGCCGTTTTTCGATGTCGAAAAGACCCTTGAAGAGATGGACCGGTTTTTTGATTCGGTTAACCGTCCGCTCGGACTGCGCAGCGTCCCCCGCGGTACGTTTCCGGCAATCAATGTCTATGACCAGGACGGCGCGCTGACAATGACGGCGGAAATTCCCGGTATCACGGCCGAGGATCTGGACCTGTCCGTCATGCAGGATACCGTCACGCTCAAGGGCCGGCGCAAAGAATCGGACGATCCCGAAGGAACCCGGGTCTATCGCAGAGAACGGATCGGCGGGGAGTTTGCCCGAACGCTGACCCTCCCGGCCGCCGTCAATCCGGAGACCGTCAACGCCGAATACAAAAACGGCGTGCTGACCGTCCGCATGGAAAAGGCCGCCGAGGCCAGGGCCAAAAAAATTAAAATTCAGTCGTAATCGGAAATCAAAACGAAAAGGTTCTCGTTGAAGGAGATCACGAACATGACTGCGGAAGACAAACTTGCAAAAAAACAGAAGGCCGAAGTGACGCGTCGAGCGGAGCCCCAGGCGTATTTTCAGCCGGCCGTGAATATCTGCGAAACCGGCGGAGAATTGATTGTAACGTTTGATATGCCCGGCGTCAGCAGAGACAATGTGGATATCACCGTGGACAAGGAAAAGCTGACGGTTCTTGGAAAAGCCGATCCCGAACAGGCCGGCCGACCGGTCTATCGGGAGACACGCGTCGGCGATTACCGCCGGGAGTTCACGCTGACCGAGGACGTCAATGCCGAGCGGATTTCCGCCGAAATGGCAGCCGGCCTGCTGACGCTGAAAATTCCAAAGGCCGAAAAAGCCAGGCCCAAAAAGATTCAGATCCAGGCCGCCGGTTAAACACAGCAAGCGGATTGGCTTCGGGAATAAAGCGGCGCCGGGGGACAGCGGACCGCCGCTTTTTTCTTCGTTCTTGACCGGGCCGGTCTTTTGTCCATAATGGCCGGCATGAACGAGCGAACCAGAAAAGCCCTTGAAACAGACAAACGTTATCTGTGGCATCCGTTTACGCAAATGGCCGACTGGCTGGCCGGCGACCCGGTCATCATTGAACGCGGCGAGGGCTTTATGCTCATCGACACCGAAGGCCGCCGCTACATCGACGGAGTCAGCAGCTTATGGTGCAATATTCACGGCCACGGTGTACCTCAGATAAACCAGGCGATCCGCGATCAGCTTGACAGAATCGCTCACAGCACCCTGCTCGGATTGGGTCAGACCCGATCGATCGAACTGGCCGAGAAGCTTATACGCATCGCCCCTGAAGGGCTGGAGAAGGTCTTCTATTCCGACAGCGGAGCTACGGCCGTGGAGATCGCCGTCAAAATGGCCTACCAATATTGGCAGAATCGCGGCCACGAGACCCGCACAAAGTTCATCGCTCTGCGCGAGGCCTACCACGGCGATACCGTCGGCTCGGTCAGCGTCGGGGGGATGGACCTGTTTCACGGAATTTTTCGACCGCTTCTGTTCGAGACCTATTACGTGCCCAGCCCGCATCCGTACCGCTTTGACGGCACACCCGCCCAGTGCGCAGAATGCTCGCTGGAAAATCTGGAAAATCTGCTCAAAAAACAGGAAGGCCAAATCGCGGCCGTGATTGTCGAGCCGCGGGTGCAGGGGGCAGCGGGGATCCTGGTCCACCCGGCCGGCTTTCTGAAAGGCGTTGAGCGTCTCGCACGAAAATATAATGTGCTGCTGATTGCTGATGAGGTAGCCACCGGCTTCGGCCGCACCGGACGAATGTTTGCCTGCGAACATGAAGACGTGCGGCCTGACCTGATGTGCCTAGCCAAAGGCATTACCGGCGGCTATTTGCCCCTGGCGGCGACGTTGACTACACAGGCCGTTTTCGATGCCTTCCTCGGCCAAGCGGAGGAATACAAGACCTTCTACCACGGACATACCTATACCGGCAACGCCCTCGGCTGCGCCGCGGCCCTGGCCTGCCTGGAACTATTTGAGACGAATTCAATCTTGGCTTCGCTGCCGGAAAAGATTGCGCTGCTTGAACAATGCCTTGCCGAACTCAAAGATTTGCCCTATGTCGGGGACGTGCGCAATTGCGGCTTGATGGCAGGCATTGAGCTGGTCCGGAATAAGAAGACAAAAGAACCATTTGTGTACAAAAAAGGGGTCGGTGCCAGGGTTTGCGCCGCCATGCGGCCGCGGGGAGCGCTGCTGCGGCCGCTGAGTGATGTCATCGTCCTGATGCCCGCCCCGGCAATGGATATCAAAACACTGCAAATCCTGCTGGATATTGTTCAGGAAACACTCCGGTACGATCTGCCAATCATTACGGGAGAACAATGATTATGACGCTGAACCTGCATCTTCCAAAGGCGAAGGGGCTGTTCATCACCGGGACGGATACCGGTGTCGGCAAGACGCTGATTGCCGGAGCGATTGCGCACTTGCTCGTCCGGCAGGGACTGAAGGTTGGCGTCTTCAAGCCCGTCGCCAGCGGCTGCCGCAGCGAGCGCGAAGGGCTGGTCAGCGATGATACGGAGTTTCTCTCGCTCTGCGCCGAGTCCGAGATGCCGCTGACGGTCATTAATCCTGTCACGTTTCAGACGCCGGCCGCCCCGATTACCTGTATTGAACATGAACACCGGCCGATGGATTATGAGCAGATCGCTACGGCCTATACGTATCTGTGTGAGCACAGCGACGCGGTGATTGTCGAGGGCATCGGCGGTGCGCTGGTACCGCTGACGAAAACGGAGACGATTCTCGACCTGGCGGCCGAGTTTGATCTGCCAACGCTGATCGTCGCCCGGCCGGATTTGGGTACAATCAATCATTCCCTGCTGACGATCAAGGCCGTGCGGGACGCGGGGCTTCCGCTGGCCGGTATGGTTATCAACGGGTATGATGCCATGAACGCAGGCCTGGCCGAGGAAACGGCGCCGGAGGTCATTGCATCAGTGGGACGGACGACGATTTTGGCGATTGTGCCCTATGACGAGCAGGCCTCGGTAGAGGCCGGACGGCTCGGTCCGGCCGCTCCGGAGGCCCTCAGAATATGGGACTGGAAATCCCTGATCCGATGCTAAAACACCGCGAAAGGAACACGCGACGAGATTGTTCAGAGAAAGGACTCATATGAAATCCAATCATTCGAAATCGCGTGCCGTGTTATTCGTAATGATGCGGGCTCCGACAACAGCCGCCGAGCCGCGGAAGCCCTTGTTTAAAAACGAAGCCCTATCCGGCGGGGAACAGAAAGGCGGTCGGGCCAAATACACTGTCGAAGACAGCACCATTGTCGGCAGTACCGTACTGAATCCGCCCAACAGCTTTTTGTGCACTAAGCAGTTTAACTCGGACTTTATTCTCAAACTCGAGTTCAAGATCGATCCGCAACTGAATTCCGGCGTTCATATCCATTCGGGCAGTTTTCCCGAAAACAACAACGGCCGGGTCCACGGTTATCAGGTGGAAATTGATCCATCGGACCGGGCGTGGACGGGCGGCATTTACGAAGATGATCGCCGCTCATCTGTATGATACCATGACCCGAAACGGCTTTATTGCTTTGTAATTCCATGGCTTCGGTGAGCGGGAAAAAGGCCATATTCTCCTGCAGGACCACAGCAACCGGGTTTTCTTCAAAAACATCAAAATCCGGGAATTACAATAAAAGCAGAACAGACAGAATCTTCTCGGGGCGGGTCCCTTGATCCGCCTTTTTATTTTACGGAAGCCACTCGGATAATACAAAATTCACCCTCATAGGCCTCCGTTTCTGCCCATGCAAGGATTTGAAAAGGCACCTGACATGCTCGGCTTCGATAATACTCCCGAAACGCTGCCGCCTTCTCTTCGGTCGAAAATAAAACGTGTTTATTTAAACCACTGAGCTTTTCGCGGAGTTCTCCAAGGGCCTCTGGAGGCGCCGGGTGCCACATGGGCATCACCACGGTATCACAGATCAGGGAAAAATGATTGTTACCCCAATATCCGACATCGTATCCTAAAAAATGATAGCGATCACTGAACGGTTCCCTGGAAACTTCAATGATTTCATACTCCTGCGGTTTTTCCAGGCATTGAAAAATCCTGTGGGCGTGTTTTAGATCAGGGATCCATTCCAGATCCATTACCGGCATAGGCCAGTAGCCCAGCCAGTCTTTCCGCTGTTCCCGATAGAATCCCGCAAACTTCTTCCGGGTCTTTTGTCCTCGATATTTATCCGGCACCCTTTTTTCAGATATTTCATCGTCAAACTTATTCCAGAATTCCAACGGCATTCGATAAATCCCTCGATACTGTTCCGGTTTTATGAGCGAGAAGTAGTTTCTAAGTTCATTGGAATAGCATTGATATGTTTCTCGAGATTTGACAAATTGATATTCCCGATTGTCCTCAAGAACAAATTCCATTAATCGGACGATTAAAAAACCCTGAGATTGCGGTTTCGGCGGTTTCGATCATTCCATGCGAACTCCTGAATTAACGATTATCTGAAAAGATACAAATTATGTTCTTATTGAAACAAACAACAGTTCTATTTTTGCCTGGGATCAAAAATCGCGCACCCGTTAAGTACTCTCAGCATAACCTGATGAAAAGTCACCCGAGTCCGAAATCCTGCACTGAGGCGGATTCTCGGAGAATCCTCAGTTATGATTACCTCCGCCGGCCCCTGCCAGTTCATCAGCGGTTGTCCATCCAGCAGAACATCGATACTTACACTCTGCGGCTGCTGAAGAACGGTGATCTCCAGTGCATATTCACGATCATTTTCCAGAAGAATCTTTTTGCCGAGCCCGTTATTATTTACCATTTCCCCCGTTTCCGTGCGGATGCGTGAAAAGCCGGTATAATGCGACTTTCCATATCCGTCCAGCACAATATTAACACGCTGATCGCGGCCGATCGGCACATCGACTTCGACGGCACTTGTATTGGGGCCCTGATGGCGCGTAAACGTCAGGGAAATCTGATAATCTCCCTCTACCCGAAGCGGGATCGCCAGAAAACCATTAAACCCCTGCAACCCCTCCGGCACGGCAATCCATTTGCCATTGAGCCGATCGCGCTCGATCTCCACTTCGCTCGGCAGATCCAGCCACAGACAGCGTACGGAGGTATTGACCCGAACCTGCTCAATATCCGAACGCAATTGTTTCAGCTTCATGACTTCCTTCAGATCACCGGCATATTGCGCTGAATCCAGGGTTTGCCGGATGATCGGGAGAATCATTTTCCCGGCCTGCTTCGTTTTTTCGTAAAATACGGTTAAGGCTTCCTCTGTTTGTTGACGGAAGGACTGTGTATATTTTTCGGTGGCTTTTTTTAAGGTGCGATCCCCGGCACGGCATGGTACTTTTTCAATTTCCGCCACCCGCTCCCGTATTTTTAATAAGCTCTCGGCGAGAGCCAGATTGCCGTCCCGTGTCTGTTCACGGATTTCCTTCTCGATAGCGCGAAGAGCAAAACGCTGGGCCGTTTGAAAGCGCAAATCGTATTCTTTCGCAATTTGCTCCAGTGCTGCTTTATACCGTTCCAATGCCGTGTGCAGGGTTTTTGACTTTACTTGCGGAAACGGACTGCCGGAAACTCCTGAGTTTGCCAACAATGCAAAGATTCCAATTAGAAAAAACGACAGCCGTTTTTTGTCCATATCATGCCTCCTGATTTTGTTTTTGCCGCTGATAGAATAACGGTTTCTTATTCTTCAATCAACAGTTGCCAGCGGGGGGGGACGAAGTAGGTCTGGCATTGGCATCCGAGCAGGGTAGTCATGTTCTTTGAGGTGATCGTCTCTTCCTGTGATCCGCTCGCGAGGATCCTGCCGTTCCTGAGCAGCAGTACATCCGTAATCCACGGGCCGATTTCCTCGATATGGTGCGTGACAAAGACCATACACGGGGCATCGGGCCGGGTGGCCATGTGCTCGAGGTCCTTCAAAAACCGCACTCGTGCGGCCGGGTCCAGTCCCGCGCACGGCTCATCGAGAATCAGCAGTTTCGGCCCGCTGACCAGCGCCCTGGCAATCAGCACCTTCTGCTGTTCTCCCTGCGACAGCGTTCGGTAAGACTGTTCGGCGATTCCCTCCGCCCGCAGCCGCCCCAGCGCCGCCCCGGCCCGTGCCATTTCGTCCGGAGTCATCTTGCGATACAGTCCGAGCGAGGCGTCAATCCCGGAGGCGACCACTTCAATGGACTTGTCCTGTCCCGGCAGGCGGTGTTCGATGGAGGCACTGACCAGGCCGATGGTCTGCCGCAGTTTGCGAATGTCTGTGGCGCCGAATTGCTGTCCCTGAACGGTGACCTGTCCGAAGGTGGGCCATTCATAGCCGGCCAGAATCTTCAGCAACGTCGTCTTGCCTGATCCGTTGGCCCCGAGGATAGCCCAGTGCCGGCCGGGTTCGACCCGCCAATTGATACCGTCGAGAATCGTCCGGTTTTTTCGGCAGTAACAAATTTCTTCAAGCTCAATGACGGCTGTCATGGGTCTGGTATCCTGTCAGGCGGCTGTAAATGATTTGCCCGTCAGGCGCTCGTAGGCCTCGATGTACTTGGCGGAGGTCTTCTCGACGATTTCTTTGGGCAGCTCGACGCCGGAACCGGATTTATCAAACTTTACCTCTTCGAGGTAGTTGCGGACAAACTGTTTGTCGAAGCTCTCCTGGTCACGGCCGGGCTCGTAGCAGTCGGCGGGCCAGAAGCGGGAGGAGTCGGGCGTGAGCACCTCGTCAATGAGGATGATGCGGCTGTCGATCAGGCCCCATTCGAACTTTGTGTCGGCCAGGATGATGCCGCGTGAGCGGGCATAATCGCCTGCTTTTTTGAAGATTTCGATGCTCATATCGCGCACGAATTCGGCCTTTTCCCGGCCGATGATCTCGACGCATCGGTCGAAATCGATGTTTTCATCATGCTCGCCCTGCTCGGCCTTGGTGGCGGGAGTAAAGATGGGTTCGGGCAGCCGGTCGCACTGTTTGAGCCCGCCGGGGAGTTTGACACCGCAGACGGTCTGATTGTGCTGGTACTCCTTCCAGCCGGAGCCGGCCAGGTAACCGCGGACTACACATTCGACCGGCAGCACCTCGGTTTTTCGCACCAGCATGGACCGTCCGGCCAGTTGGTCGCCGTGGTCACAAAACGGCTTGGGGAAGTCGGCGACCTCCATCGAGATCAGGTGGTTTTCAACCACGCCATCGAGAAACTCGAACCAGAATTTGGAGATTTGCGTGAGGACCTGCCCCTTATAGGGGATGGGGGTTTTCATAATCACATCGAAGGCGCTGATGCGGTCGGTTGCCGCAATCAGGAGGGCCTCACCGAGGTCGTAAAGGTCGCGTACCTTGCCGCGTCGAGCGGGACTGCCTGGGATTTCGGTCTGCAAAATTACCTGTGTCATGATTCTGCTCCTGTATTCAGGGTTCCCGTTTTTTATACCGAGCCGGTATCCTATGCTTTGGCTCCGCAGCGGTCAATAAAAATGCCGCGCAGGGGGTTTTGCGGGTTTTTGGGTCGCCAGAGGGGTTTTATTGAAATTTTGACGGCCGGGGCGCACATCGGGGCGCATTTTTGGACCGGCCGGGAACGGCGGCGCACATTTTTGAGCCAGGTTTTGGGGGTTTTGCGCGAGCGGCGCACATTTTTGAGCCACACGGCCAGATACCAGATACCAGCGGGTCGAAACTTCCTCTTCTGCACTTTTC
>JAHDQI010000249.1 GCA_018433925.1 Phycisphaerae bacterium
GCACAATCTCGGAAAGAAGGATCTGGTCGGTACTGAGTTCCAGCCGTACCTGAAGCGGTCCCTTGTTGAATTCCTTCCGGACCGAAGGCCCCTGCGCATCAGCAGAGAGGCCGCTGCCGTCTCTGCAGCCGGTCGGCAACCCGCATAAAAACCAGAGAAGCAGAATCCTTACAAGTTGTCTCATTCGTTTTCTCATCATGCCCTTCTATGCCGCATGTGAAAAAAGCTGATCAATTCATTGATATACGGCTTGTCGGTTTGAATCGAGATCGAATCGACATTAGCATAGCGAAAAAGGCCCTGCAATTCAGCCGTTCGTTTGGCATGCTGCATCCGGAAGTGTGTTCGGATCGCCTTACTGGAAGCATCAATCATCCGAAGACGGCCTGTTTCGGCATCCACGAACTCGATCAGACCGGCGGGCGGCATCTCCATTTCGGCACGGTCCCTGACCGGCACGGCTACGATATCATGCCGCTTGTTCAATAGAGCCAGCGGGCGGGCGAACCCGTCGGCCAGAAAATCTGAAACAAGAAAAACCGTCGCTTTTTTCCGAATCACCCGGCCCAGATAATCGAGGGCCATTGGGATGTCCGTCTTTTTACCGGGCACCCGGAAGGCCAGCAGCTCCCGGATCAGCCGGAGCACATGGCGGGTCCCCTTTTTAGGCGGAATAAACAGTTCAACCTGATCGGTAAAAACAATCAGCCCTACCTTATCATTGTTACGAATGGCCGCAAAAGCCAGAACCGCACAAAATTCGGCGGCCAGCTCATTCTTCAGTTTTTCCCGTGTGCCGAAATCACCCGAGGCGCTCAAGTCAACCAGGAAAATAACCGTCAACTCGCGTTCTTCGGTAAACCGTTTGATATAGGGTTTTCCGGCCCGGGCGGTGACATTCCAGTCAATGCTGCGAACATCATCTCCCGGCATATATTCTCGCACCTCCTCAAACTGCATGCCGCGGCCCTTGAACACACTTTCATACTGACCCGCAAAACTCGTATTGACCATGCGGGAGGCGGCAATCTGAATCTGCCTGATTTTTTTGACCAGATCCGGCGACAGCATCGTCCTTCTCCTGTATTTAATGCGACAACCCCTATGGGACCTCGATTGTGTCAAAAATGGTTTGGATAATATTTTCGCTGGTTTTGTCCTCGGCCTCCGCTTCATAACTGACAATTACGCGATGGCGAAGCACATCCATGCCGATGGATTTGACATCCTGCGGAGTAACGTATCCGCGGCCGTTGATGAAGGCCATGGCTTTAGCCGTCAGAGCCAAATAAATCGAGGCCCGCGGCGAGGCGCCGTAATTGATCAGATTTGCCAGAGAAAGACCGTACCGCTCAGGATTTCGGGTCGCACAGACTACATTGACAATATAATCCTTGATCTTGTCATCCATGTAGATCTGATCGATGACGGAACGGACCTCGAGAATCTCCTCCGGGGTCACAACCGGCTGAATATCAAACGAGGTGTGTGTGGCGGCCATGCGGTCAAGAATCCTCCGCTCCTCCTCTTTTGAGGGATAGTCGATCTTGATTTTCAGCATAAACCGATCCAACTGGGCCTCCGGCAGCGGATAGGTGCCCTCCTGCTCAATGGGATTTTGCGTAGCCAACACGAGGAATGGCTCTGGAACCGGATATGACTGGTCCCCAATAGTCACCTGCCGTTCCTGCATGGCCTCCAGCAGTGCGCTTTGGACCTTGGCCGGGGCACGGTTGATTTCATCCGCGAGGATAATATTGGCGAAAATCGGTCCTTTACGGGTATAAAACTGGCCATCGGACTGGCGGTAAATCTGGGTACCGGTCAGGTCCGCCGGCAACAGGTCCGGTGTAAACTGGATCCGATGGAACTGGGCCTTGATCGCACGGGCCAGAATTGTCACGGCCGTGGTCTTAGCCAGGCCCGGCACCCCTTCCAGCAGAATATGCCCGTTGGACAGCATCGCCACGAGGATTCGTTCCAGCATATAGCGCTGCCCGACGATCACCTTTTCCAATTCGTTTAAGAGCAGCCGAATAAAACCGCTTTTCTGCTCGACCAGCTTGCCGATTTGCGTGATATCTGCCGTCATACGTTCGGGTCTCCTTACGAAACTGATACTGCATACATTAAATGTACGATCGCTTTTTTACCTCTCCCCCCCAATTTGGTTTCTAAAAATCTCTATTTGTACCCAAACGGCCGCGGATTTCAACGTCTTTTTCCGACAGGACCGTTTTTACAGTCCCTTGTAAAAAAAGAATTTACAAAGAGACACACTGAATTCGATCAAGAAAGTACCCGATATACCCGCACAGGCGGGATGATGAACTATTATACGGCTCTTTAAAACAATGGTTCATCGGGATTGGATTTTTTGCACATTATTGTTTCCGCAAAAATCCGACCGTCGATTCCATGATTCGGTGATGCAGTTTATCGGCCCCTTTTTGGCGATTCTGCTCCTGCAGGTCCTCAAAATTCGCCCGGCAAAAATGACAACCCAGCGTATTCAGATGAAACGCTACATAGTCCTGCCAGTCTTTTTCGAGCGTACCAAGCAGAAAGGCCCCGATGGTATTTCGTTTGGGGCAGCTTGGACGGTACACCCGCCAGACCTGCGCGATAATTCCCTCCAAGTCTCCTTCCAACAGGTCTTTGCGGTTTTTTAATGCAATCCCTTCCTCGATCTGCTTCAGGCAGCGGTGTTTGATAACTCCGACCCGCGAAGGGTCCAGCTTAAGGGCCGCAGCCGTATCGGAATTGGACAACTGGCAGAAAAACAGCAGCTCAATGACCTTCAGGGTCTCAAAGTTCGGTGTTTTCTTGATATGATCGAGAACGCCCATCAGCGCCGCCGCAAAAACCTCCTGAAGCTGATCTTTGCGCTCATCTCGACGCAGATGCCAGCTTGCCGTCGGTTCCGATGACGCAAATCCGGACAGACAATCAGATTCTTCCTCGCCGGCGCCGCTTGTATAGAGATCCTGAATCAGCCCGATTTTTCTGCTTTTACCCCGGCGGTAAAGGTCTATGATTTTGCGGCGCAGGATTGTAAACAGATAGCTTTCAACACCGCATTGCGAACGAAAGCCCCCGAGCGTACGGATGAAGCTGACAAAGGTATCCTGTACTGCGTCTTCGGCATCGGCTCGCTGACCAAGCTGCCGCTGCGCATAAGCCACCAGCCGGCCGTGATATCGCTCGACAAGCTGCGACCATGCCTGATCGTCTCCCTTGCGTATCCGGCTGACCAGATACTGTTCGGCTTGTGTACTCTCGCCCATCGCCTCTGAATCTTACCTATTCCCCTTATGCAAAACGCAAAATAAAAAAAACCAAAACTGCCGCCGCTGCAACCGCTGTAACAGCCAGCACTGTTGCATAATACCCTTTTGTCGCCACGTTGGCAACGATATAGGCCGCACAAACCAGCAGAAGCATTCCGGCCAGCGAAACCATCTGTTTGAGCAAGCTATTGCGCTCCGCTCGGGCGCTTTCCATCTTCTCCGCAGCCAACGATTGCAGACGTTCCGGAGAGACCTCCAAAAGAACCGCATACCGCCAGATCGGCCCGGCCATCCCCGCAAGCTTCTGCGAATATTCATCCACAATAAAATCGTTCTGCACAAGATCTTCTTTCGCAACAACGGTTTCGAGAGCAGGATTCGCATTCCGGATGTGTAAAGAAAGCGCTTCGGCCGCTTTGCCGAGCGCCTGATCCCGCGCTTCCTCGCGGCTTGTGGCCGTCTCATCCGACATCTCCACCATCCAACGATAGTCTCCTGCATGGGAAAGAAACGCCCGGCTGTCCCAAAGCCACCCGCGATAATCATAAATTACGGTTTTGAAAAAGCTTCCCTTTTTCGATTCAACGGTTGCCGTCAAGTTTCCCGTTACACTCCCCGACAAGAATGAAGTCCGCTGCGAGTGATTTGGAGAAGGGTCGATCCGAATGTGAATTGGATGGTCATTCTCCTCATGCTTTTCAAGAGAAATCACGACCATATCATCCAATGGATACCCCTCCTGACGAGGGCCAAACGTGATCTCCGCCTGTTCATATTGGGTTTTCAGACCCCTGCGAAATTCACTAAGATCGGTCTTGGAAAGATTGATCTCTACAATTCGAATCCTGGCCGGCGGCCTTTCTGCGGCCTCTTCAATCGTTTCACGAATCTGCACGCCCAGTCCGTAAGCCGCCCGAGAGAGACCGGAGTAATGATCCGGGATCAGTTCTTCCTCCAGGCCGGTTTGCCAAAGCGGATTGTCTTCAAACAGGCCCAAGCCATCCTGGGTCACTTGAACAACCTGTGCGGGGGCCTCTTCCGAAACAAGTCCTTGATTGGAAGGGAACACTGTTCCAATTTGCCGGATTCGAGCCGGCCTGCGGTGAGAGAAAACCGGAAGGCCAAAAAGCAGAACCATCGAAAACAGGATCGGAACCATGAGAATCCAGCGGCCCTTTCGGCAGGCCTTCGACAAAACAAAAATGAAAATCGCCAGAACTCCAAGCCCAAGAAGGAGTCCGGGAATCATTAACGGTATGATTTGAATCATGGCCATAAACCAGACGCTCCTATTCATTATTGGGTTGCTGCATTGGCTGACCGTTGGGCCCCAGCATGACAATTTGCGGGGGCTTTCGCTTCGGCGGCCAGATAAAAAGTACAACCGATGCCGCAAAAAACAGCAAGCCGATGATCATTTCTTCCTGATGATACGAGGAAAATAATTTTTCGATAATAATCCCGATGGGCTGGCCTTGTGCCGAAAGATCAACGTGTTTTGGGATTGCCTGCGAAAGAATCGCCATGGCCGGAATCAGCAAAGAGGCCCCTACAATACTGCGGGTGATATGTGAACCGCCAAAGCGACGGCGAGCCAGCAATAGAAAAATCATGGCAATCAAAAGAAAGGAAATTCCCGCAATCATCAGGATTTTGTCAAAAATAAAGACCCAGTTGGGGCTTCCCCAGCCCTGTTCAATCTGCCGGGCCAGCGATGGGTCCGGAAATCCGGCCGCAACCAGTCCGGGCAGATGCAGTACTGCTGCAAGAACCAGCAAAACCGAAACAAGCAGCAGGCAATACCCAATCAAACTTCCGATCAGGGTCAGAAAGGTTCCCTTCTGGCTGGGGTCCTCCACCACGATGGTAGTCGATTGTCCGGACGGGGTCGGCCGCTGCGTTGGCCGAATCACCGCCGGTCCTGAAGGCGATCCTGATTTTTTCGGAACCTCACGAAATCCGTCCGCCGCAGCGATGGCTAGTTCTCGCTCATCCTCCCACAAAATCAGACGACGGCCCTGCTTGTCCCTGAACTGGCCGGACAGGATCAGGATAAAATCAATCAATTGTCCGATCCCAAGCAAGCCCCCGGTAAAAAACCATAGCAGGCCGGTTCCGATTTTGCCCACATAAAAACGCTGCAGGCCGCAAATCCCAATAAAAAAACCCGCCGAGAGAATCAATGCCCACAGACGCTTGAAGGGACTGACATCGGCCGGTGAAACCCCTGCCGCCGCCGGCTGGGGCCTGGGGATAGGAAACGATTCAGGTCGGGCCTTTTTTCCCGTCCCGGCAGCCGGTCGGCCGACAAACGGCCAGACAGTCTGCACATAGAGACAGATTCCGGCGACGACGGCACAACTGACCACCGCATAGCCGTTAAAAATGGATGCGATAAGGAAAGCCGGCACTCCGAGAGCGATGGCCTTGCCAAGGCGTATACGTTTTGTCCGGTGCACATCGGCAAGCTTCCACCAATCCACCAATACCAGCACCGCCAGCCCGTAAAGAGTACCATGGATATGTTCGGCCGATCCGGCGAGATTATCGGGATAGAAAATAAAAGCGACCATACCGGCGAAAAGAATTCCCACGGCAGCGGCGGCTATATTGCGAAAGAAACTCGGTTCCATCCCACGGAGAAACTTGTATCGAGACCATCCAATCCCCTTGGCCCCGGCTACGATCATAACGAGGGTTAAAAAGCCAAACGTTCCGGCCTCCTCGACCTGGCCGGATAAAACGCCCGCGCCGGCGGCGAGAATTGCCGAGACCAAAAGAGCCAGCAGCACACGCTGTTTTTTGCTGACCGGGTCAATGGCGGCGGCCTTTTTCATATCTTCCAGATCTTCATTTGACAGCAGGGTCGTCATAGGATCAGCCGATGCGACCGGACGATCCTGTAAGGGGGAGGGCATCCCAGGTGTATTTGAGCGGATTTTCCGTGCAGCAGCCTCGGCAATAATCGATAGGTCCTGCAAGTTAAAACCGGCCATACTTCGCCGTACTTTTTCAGCCCCGAAGACATCCTCGACCATCTCCTGTACGGTTTTGTAGCGGTCCTGCGGATCGCGTGCCATCGCCTTTTTGATCACCCGGGCAAAGGTCTGGTCCAGCCCGCTCAGATCCGGGTCGCTGCTCATATGCTTCATCAGCACCTCAGCGGGACTGGCCCCGACATAGGGTACGGTGCCGTTCAGCATCTCATACATAATCACGCCAAGGGCATAGATATCTATGCTTCGGTCGTAGCGGCCGGCCCCGATCTCCGGGGCCATGTAATGCACCGTTCCTACCGTAATGGTCTGGTTGCTGTAGCGGCTGGTATGAATCGCCTTGCTCAGGCCGTAATCGCCGATCTTCACGCAGCCGTCTTCATAAAAAATATTCCCGGGTTTGAGATCCCTGTGCACAATGCCGCATTCGTGCAGGTAATTTAGTCCTTTGGCGATTTCCTTCAGGAAAAAGGCGGTCTTCTGTACGCCGAGACCGCCGCTGGATTGTTGGATCAGGTCGCCCAGTGAAGGTCCGGAAACATATTCCATGATGACAAACGGCCGACCTTTGTCATTGTACTTAACATCGAAGATCGTTATCAGATTCGGGCTTTTCAGATTCATACACTGCTGGATGCCGCGCAGCTCGATCTGCTCATAACTCTGCACGGCCTTCAGCGCGACCTGGCGTCCGGCGTCGCTGAGCGCATAATAAACCTCCCCGAATCCGCCGCGCCCCACTGCCCGCTGGATGGTATAGCCCGCCAGGGGCCTGTCGCCATGTTTGTATTGGTATTGCATTGCCTCCATTTCGTCGAATCCTTTACTCCCCCGGATAGGGTACGACCATCAGGCCGACCGTTCCGATCTCCACCCGCTGATTGATTCCAATTCCTGTAACAGAGCCATTCGTTTGCCGGCAGAGTAGGTGGCCCTCCCGGATAAACAGCGTCATCGTCTCACTGAGCCGGCCGGTCTGAATATGACAATTGCGACCGGAGCCAATCAGGATTTCCCGATCCATCAGGATGATTTGCTGGACATCGGCCCGCGGCAGCCGGGCGCTGCCAAGGATCAGACAGGCCGTTCCGCTGGCCGGGTTCGGACGCGAAAACTTCATTCGGCAGCGGCCGGAAATCTCGATTTTGTCTGCCTCTTTCAGTAACTGCCTGCTTTGTGGTTCCACCAGGGGCCCGCGCTGCCAATTACCAAGAAAATAATCTCCGTCTGTCCGCTCAATCCACTTGATTTTCGCATCCGGAGCCGCGATAAATCCGACATCCGGCCGTGCCGATGAACTGACCGGCCCAACCGTTACCTGATCATCTCCGCAAACCAGATAGGCCCCAATCCCATCCAATTGCAGGACAAATATCCGCGGGAGGTCAGCCCTGCTCTGATTTTCGTTTTTCATAGTCATCATCGGTGCTTTCATTTGAAACGGCTCGGATGCATTATACCGCATCGGAGAGACTTTTTCAGTCTTTTCCATGCGATAAATGCCCGTATTTTCGAGTCCTCCGAGCGGTCCGGCCTGAAGGTCCATCTGCGCCCGGGCAGCTTCTTGAACCTGTTGGAGACCCTGCCGAATCCAGTGGGCCTTTGGCAGCACCGTCAGGGTCTTTTTCATATATAATAAGGCCTCCCAGAAGCATCCTGTTTCAATCAAATCGGCCGCCTGCCGGCACCATACCATTCCCTGCCGGGCCTGCTGCAAGCTCGGACAGTCTGCCACACATCCCGGCATCCGGTTGAGAATCGCGGCGGCCTGTGATAAACGCCCTTCGTTCAGATGCTCCCGAATCACCGCTTCGGCCCGTTGCCGAATCCGTTCCAGTAACGCCCCGGCCTGTTCATTGAGCCTACGGCCGAGCCCCTGCTCATGATACATCCGCCCAGCCAGTTCAAAATCTCCTTTATCCAGGGCCGTTTGAATTCGCTGCAGAGCTTTTTCCATAACTGCCTTTTGAAACTGCGCATCAGCCAGCATCGCCTGCGCATGCCGGTCTTTCGAACCGGATAAAAGCTCCTGACCCGCTGAAATCCATCCGTTCTCAAACTGCCGCTCTGCTCGTTCCAATTGCCGAGACTGCTGCCGGGCAGCCAGGCGGTTTTGCTCCATCGCTTCGCATATCGCCGCCCGCAGGTCCATCACCGCAGCCGTATTACCTGCAAGCTTTTCGGCCTGATTGCAATCGTTCAGCGCTGCGCTGACTCGCCCGGCCTTCAGATGCTCCTGTCCCCGTTTGATATAGGCCTTCATTAACCGGGTCAGAAGCGTCTGGCCGATTCGATGCGCCCGCAGTGAAGGATCTTTCATCAGCTCGCACGCCTCATCCAGCCGTCCGTCCGCGATGGCAACCTGAACTCGTTTGAAGCGAAGATCAAACACGTTTGACTCCTGCCGATCTCGTGTCCATCGTTCCGTTTTTTACGGCTCTACCGCAGGCGTCTTGTCGGGAGCGGATGGATTAAAATACGCATCCACCTGGGCAACCAGCTCTTCCTCCGAAATCGGATCCACCGGAATGGACTGCACAAACTTGCTCTCATGAGTCAACACACGCTCAGCCACATCAAGCCGTTTCTTGATCTGCCCGATCAGTCGTTCGGTCTGGGCCAGTTTCCCGCTGTCAATCTGCACGCCGGTTCCGATCGCCGAGGCCTTCAGCAGGCGATGCTTACTTTCCAGACTTTCAATCCGGGCCGCCAGAATCCGCTTTTGCGATTTGGTCTTTTCCAGCAGGGCCATTGCGGCTTTCAGCGACTTTTCACGGGTACCATACAGTTTTTCCTTGCTGGAAAGAACCAGTTCGGCTTCTTTGAGATGCTCAAACTGAATTGCCAGATCATCGGCCACTTCCTGCCGTGTGTAGCTTCGCCCGCCAAAGCGGTAGGTTTGCTGATTCTGCTCAAGCGTATTACGCAGTTTGGCCACCCGCTCCCGCTGCTGGGCGAGGGTCTTTTCACTTTCGGAAATTTCCTTTTTCAGGGCCGCCAGTTCCACTTCTTCCTGCGCAATCAGCCGGATATTAGCGTGAATTTCCGGCAGAATGTCCTCCAATAAATCCTGGGCACGCCGCAGTTCAAACTCAATCGGCACGGAATCTTTTACCTTCTCCTGGGCCAGCTTCGTTGAGCTGCGGACATAGCTGAGCATGTCATCGCCAAACAGAATCCCACCAACAACCAGGAAAACCGCCAATCCAATCAATCCTCTTTTTACCCATTTTGTCATCATTTTTTCATCTCCTGAAATTTTAGCTTTTTCGCATCCGTTTTAGGCATTTTTTTCTAAACCTCATAAGGATAGTCGCAGGCACGGCCGAAAAATTTCAAAAAAACCGCACTCCACCAGATTGCCCCAAATTATTTCTGAAAAAAGGGACCGTTTCGGTCACCGGGCACCAAAATGGTCCCCGGTCTCATAGCCCCCTCTTTTTGATGTGTTTACATTCATGAAAGCAGGTGCTTTTCGCCCATTCCGGTCGATTGATTAATCCAAGAAAATTTTTAAATGACATTAATACAATTAACCTAAGTGCTTATTTCGTAGACATATAAAGATTCTTTTTTGATTTTTCCACTTCTGGCACGCGAATTGAATAAGTGATAAGCAGTGGATGGGTGAATGAGAAGAAATCAGAAAAAAAGTTAAAAAACGCACATGCTGATTGTTGCCAAAACGAATGTATTAGCCATAGGAGTGCATAGCAAAATCGAGGCCTTAAAAGAGTTGCCCATTCGATTAATTTGTTTATCGCAAGGCAGTCAGGCAGCTCGTTCTTTGAAAAATGAATCAATTCACAGCGTCATCAGTCACTGGCACCTGAAAGACATGCCGGACGGCGCCTTCCTTAAGGGGCTCAAAAGTATCCGCCCGGACATGCCCGCCATTGCCGTGATTGAATCGGACAACCCGCAGCAGGAAATTCAGGCACGCTCGCTCGGCGTGGCCGCCGTGGTCACAGACGATTGCAGCGAAGATCACTTCCGCCAGATCGTGTGCGGAGTGCTGGGCCTGAGAAATGCCGCGGTCCTGGAGGACCTATACGCTGTGAAGGAACTTTAGGGGAGAAAAAACAAACTCTACCCGAAACCTGTAAAGAAATGGTTTTTCTCTCCCTGAACAGCCGGGAGGAACGGGTGATCAGTTTTTCTCCGGCGTTGAGGATCATCACGGCCCTCAGGACCGTGAAACAATACTTTCCTCCTCCTCCAAATGTCGGGCTTTATATGCCAACGAACGGTGGTTGAAGCCCGGCACGGAAAAAACGCGGGAACAGACCCGCGCGATAAATATCTTTCCTCCTCCTCCAAATGTCGGGCTTTGAATGCCAACGAACGGCGGTTGAAGCCCGGCACGAAAAAAAACGCGGGTACAAGGTCCGCGAGATAAATATCTTTCCTCCTCCTCCAATGTCGGGCTTATGAGCCAACGAACGGTGGTATAAGCCCGGCACAAAAACAACCGCGGGACAACTCGATCTCGCGAGAAAAGTATCTTTCCTCCTCCTCCAGTTGGGTTCGACGCCCGTCGCCTGACGAACGCGAACCCGACATTATAAACAAGACGGATTTCGATCCGTTTGCGATAGAGAAATCCGAGCATCGCCGGGCCATCTGCCCGGCGCTGAGAAGGGTGCTGAAAAAGGTGATGAGAGGATGCAGGGTGATGAGATTTTCATCCTCCTCCAGCCGGGCATGAGACAGAATTTTCTGTTTCACGCCCGGTTTTTTTATGGCTTGATTTCCTCATCTGTTTCGGATAGGGTATCCTTTCGGAATGGGAGGCAGCCGCCCTCCCCAAGGGAAGCCGCAAACTGAATGCGGGGAAATCGCATGAAACAAAACAGAACAGGCACAGAACGGGCAGGGCTTTTTCTTCTCCTGCTGGCAATCACAATGACCGCCGGCTGTGTGGAACGTCGGCTTACGATCCACACCGAACCCCCGGGGGCTGTGGTTTGGCTCAACGATGAGGAAATCGGAACTTCTCCGGTTACCGTAGGATTTAACTGGTACGGAGACTACAAAGTCCGAATCGAAAAAAGCGGCTATCGAATCCTCGATACCCACCGGGATCTGCCGCGTCCGGCCGAAGATTATTTCCCTCTGGACTTTTTCGCTGAGGTCCTTTGGCCGGGTACCATCCGCCGGGATACCGCATGGAATTTTACCCTTCAGCCGGCCGAAAATCCGACGGCCGAACAGCTTATCGAACAAGCCCGGCAGTTTCAGGAGCAGGCGCAACGACAGTGGCGGTCGATTCCTGAAGAAGCCGTTCGATAACCCCCTGGTCCCGCTTAAACCGGCACACGGTATCCCCGGCCGTGAACGGTCTTGATCAGGTTTCGCGCAGATCCAAGTTTCTTACGCAGAGCCGCTACGTGGACATCTACGATCCGTTCATTATCGCTGCCGGCCCCGGCTCCGATTACGATCAGCAGCTCCTCACGGCTGCGGATGGCTCCTTCCGAACGGATCAGCTCTACCAGGATATCGAATTCGGCCGGCGTCAGATCCACCGGCCTGCCTTCCACGAAAACCTGTCGGCCTGCAGGAAATACACGAACCGAACCAACGGTGAGAATCTCCTGAATCGTCGGATGGATCGGGCGGCTTCGTCGCAGCACCGCCTCCATGCGGGCCAGCAGCACCTGCATGCTGAACGGCTTCGTGATATAGTCATCGGCTCCCACGCTCAGCCCCACGATGATATCGGTTTCGGTATCCTTGGCGGTCAGCAGAATCACGGGAATGGAAGCGGTCTTTTCGCTGTTTTTCAGACGTGCGGTTAACTGAATGCCTGAAATATCCCCCAGCAGAATATCCAGCAGAATCAAATCCGGCGGTTGGGCCTCGATAAGCCCCATTGCCTCCCGGCCGCCCAGGGCCGTTCGCACGCGGTACCCCTCCTGGCTCAGACTCATGCTCAGCAGATCCAGCAGATCCTGCTGATCATCAACGACTAATACGGATGCATTCATGGAATTGAATTATACATCAGGCCTCTGTCCTGTCCATGAAAAAAACGGACAAAAGACAGGTCAGCAGGAGACGATTTGACCGCCGGGCTATCGGCTGATCACCCGCCAGCTCTGATTCAGTTCATCCAACAGATCAATGACCTCCTGGATCATACGGGGATCTTTTCGTATATTGGCCTGGGTTAAATGACGCTGCATGAAATTGTAAAGCGACCGAAGATTCTGGGCCACCTCACCGCCTTTTTCCATATCCAGAACCGTATTCAGCTCAAACAGGATATCCTGGGCCTTGACAATATGCCTGCCCTTGGCGGCGAAGTCGCCCCGTTGAATATCCTCGATGGCCCGACGAAGAAACTTAATCGCCCCGTCATACAGCATGACAATCAGTCGGCCGCGGTTTTGCGTAGCGATGGCGGTCTCCTGATATGCATTGAATCCGTTCATACTCACGCTCCAAACAAGCCCGCCTCTTCAGTCAAAAGGCCGGAAGATTCTTTCGTACTACTCAATCGAAATACTCAGAAGACGGCCGCGCTTCCGTGGCGGCCGTCTTCCATTTTATCATCTAACCTGTCAGAGGCGATTAACGAAGCAGGTTCAGCGCCATCTGCGGCATGGCGTTGGCCTGGGCCAGCATCGCGACGCCGGCCTGGGACAGCACCTGGTTGCGAGTCAAAGCGGCCATTTCCGTGGCCACGTCGACATCTGAAATCCGAGATTCCGAAGCCATCATATTCTCAGACTGAATATTGAGCACTTCCGTGGTGCTTTCCAGCCGGTTCATCATATAACCCAGGCTGGCCCGAGCACTGTCCTTGCGCTCAATCGCTTCGGTGACCAGATCCAGAGCCAAAACAGCGTTGGATCCATCTTCGCCGCCAATCGTTATTGTTGCACTGTCGATCAATGCGCTGGTCTGCACATCCACCGAGTTAACATCAATATAAGAATTGATACCGAAGTGGATACGGTTGGTACCGCCGGCACTGTCCAGCATGGTGATGCTGTTAAAGCTCGTTGACTGAGCAATTCGATTGATCTCTTCCATCATCTGCTGGAACTCATTGTCCATGATGTTCCGCTGCTGCTCAGAATACGAACCCGTCGCGGCCTGCTCAGCCAGTTCCTTCATGCGGATCAGAGCGTTGTCAATCGTAGCCATCGCTCCTTCCATGGTCTGCAGCATGCTGATGCCATCCTGGGCATTCCGTGTGCCCTGCTTGGTCACGGCAATGTCAGCACGCATCAACTCGCGAACCGCCAGACCGGCGGCGTCATCCTTGGCGCTGTTGATTCGCAAACCGGATGACAATCGCTCGACCGACCGGGCCAGGCTATCATAACTGATACCCAGTTGACGGGCGGCATTTTCTGCCATAATGTTGCTTTTAATCGATAACATGTTCTAACTCCTTACAAAATAGAAGTTCATTTTGCCCCTGTCAGGACGTTCCAAGGGACCCGTTTCACTTTTTTTTCACTTGTCAACATGCAGCCCGTCGCCCCCTGGGCACTGAACTGCATTCCCATTATCGAACAACAAAATCCTTACTTTAGGCGCC
>JAHDQI010000392.1 GCA_018433925.1 Phycisphaerae bacterium
GGGTTGTTTTTGGTTGCCGTTGGGGGGCTGCCGATTTTGATCCTTGGGCTGGTCGGGATGGCCGGCGGGTTTCTTTATACGGCCGGGCCTGTGGCGTATAAGTATTGGGGGCTGGGCGATGTGCTGGTGTTCTGGCTGATGGGGCCGCTGATGGTAATCGGGGCGTTTTATGTTTTGACGGGGGGCTATGATCCGCGTGTGCTTTTGGCGTCTTTGCCGATTGGGTGTTTGGTGGCGGCGATTCTCAGCGCCAATAACCTGCGCGACGTGGCGCATGACCGCAGGGCCGGAATTACGACGACCGCCTGCCTGCTGGGGCATCGCGCGGCCCGGTGGGAATACGCGGGCCTGGTTTTGTCGGCGTATGGGATAACGCTGGCGCTGATCGGGTTTGGGGCGCTTCCTGTCTGGTCGCTGGCGGCGGGGCTGACGGGGCCTTTGGCGGCGAGCAACGTTCGCAGGGCGCTGGGCAGCGAGCCGGAGCGGCCGGAGGGGATTGCCGATCTCGATCAGAAAACGGCACTGCTGCATCTGAGCTTCGGGCTGCTGCTGATTGTTTCGCTGCTACTTGGAACGCTGTCTGCGTAGAGGGGCCGATTGATTTGTATGGAAATGGCGGAGTTTGATTTTGGGAAGATTGCCGGGCGGTATGACCTGTGCAATCATTTGTTCAGTTTCGGCATGGACCGGTTGTGGCGTCGCGCGGCGGTGCGGCTTCTGGATCTTCGGGCCGACGAGAGGGCGCTGGATTTGTGCTGCGGGACGGGGGAGGTGGTCTTTGCGCTGGCCCGATACAGCGCGGCCGGGGAAATTACGGGGCTGGATGTCAGCGAGGCGATGATCCGCCGGGCACAGGGCAAGCAGCCTTCGGGCGGGGGCGGGCGGATCCGCTGGATCGCGGGCGATGCCGTGCGGACGGGGCTGGGCGATCAGTCGTTTGACGCGATCACATGCGCGTTCGGCCTGCGGAAT
Organism: Phycisphaerae bacterium; assembly: GCA_018433925.1. Taxonomy (GTDB): domain Bacteria; phylum Planctomycetota; class Phycisphaerae; order Sedimentisphaerales; family Anaerohalosphaeraceae; genus JAHDQI01. The sequence continues at coordinate 973 of JAHDQI010000392.1, forward strand.
ATTCCGGATCGGCTTGCGGCGCTGCGGGAGATGAGTCGGCTGCTGCGGCCGGGCGGCCGGGCCGCGATCATGGAATTTTCCCTGCCGTCAAACCGGGTTCTGCGAGGGCTGTACTGGCTGTATCTTCGCTTTGTGATGCCGGCGGCCGGGGCGCTGCTGTTCGGCAGCCGCAACCCGCTGATTTACCTGGCCGAGTCGGTCCGGGCGTGGAATGATGAGTTTGATTTTCCGAAAGTCTGCGAGCAGGCGGGTTTGTCGTATGCGCGGGGGTATCCGTTGACCTGCGGGATCGTCCGCATTCACCTGCTGAAACACAAGCCGATGGATAAAGAGCATAAGATAATGATGGAGTGACAGCAACTTTTGACAGTATCGTAGAATTATCAAGATTATTTTACGATTGGCCGTAAAATAATCACTATCTGACGATTTTGGATGTGTTATATTGTGATATGACGCTTTATTTGCGTCAAAAACGGGGGTTTGGTGTTATTCCCAGCGGCCTTCGGGGGTAAGTGTTTTGCTTCCGGAAGGGGCCTGGGGCAAACTGCCTGTGATGCGCACGGCCGCCTTGCCGTCGGCATCGACGCTGAGGACTTCATAATCGCCGGGAGTAAAGAATCGCCCGGACAGGTCGGTTTCCTCGAGGCACAGCGCGTTCAGGATGAGGGTATTGTTCAGGCGGCCGGTCAGGGCGATGCCGGATTGGGCATGGTAGGTTCTGACGGCATTCTGGATCATGCCGGCGGCGGTGACCGCTTCGGTCCACTTGGAATCATTGACGTGCCCGCGCATCAGCGGGACCATTGCCGCAGCGAGAATCATGACGATAAAGACGACAATCAGCAATTCCCAGAGCGTGTATCCCTTGTATTTCGGGTTCATTGATCCTCCTGTAACATCGCATTCATGGAATCGAAAAACGCCCCCCGCCAATCAGTTATGATGACGGATTTGTTCCCAGGGCCCCCACACAGGATTCTCCTATGATAGCACAAATTACCCGTCCGCCCTTTAGAAAAGGCCGTTTTTCGTAAGCATTCGCCTGCGTGCGATGATTCTAAGGGGATTATCGGCTGTTTAATGAAAAAAAAATGAATATTGCCGCCGGGCTAAACGGCCGCCGGGACGGTTTCGGCGAGTGGGCTGTTGAGCATGGACTGGAAGAACATATTTTTCTTCGGAATGTGAACGGTGAAATATTCGCCTTTTTCGATTTGCCGGTAGCTGTGTTCGAGCAGTCCGTCAAAAAAGACGGTTTCATCGGACTCAAGGATATAGGATGTGTCCTGAATCGTCAGTTCGACCGTTCCGGACAGCACGTAGCAGAATTCATACACATCTTCATGCAGTTTCATGACGCGGACTTCCCGGCCGGCGTCGGCCTGAATCCGGATCAGCTTGGCCTGGTCATAGGACGCTACCCGGCAGATTTCTATGCCGATTTGCGAGGGGTCGCTGCAGGACGGCAAAAACCGGGCTGACTGCCTGATTACCCGGACTTTTTCGCATAACGACAGCAGGTTGGAGGATGAGAGGCCGAAGGCGACGGCAATCTGATCCAGCGTGCGAAGCGAGGGAAAGCTTTTGTTGATCTCGATGGCCTCAATGGTCGGATAGGTCAGCCCGCTTCTTTCCGCAAGGTCTTTAATGGTCCAGCCGTTTCGCTGCCGCAATAATCGGACGATCCCAAAGTCATATTTTTCAAACATTATCGGAACTCCTGAAAAAAATCCGTAAATGTTCTGATTTCAAAAGCTGTATATTTATTTTGTTATCGGTAAAGTTACCCAGTGTGAAATAAAGAAAAATAGGGAAATTGAAAAAGTTTTTTTTATATCAGATAAGCCACATCGTGTTTAGGCGGATGAATTAAGGTGTTCTCCGGAACGATAAAGAAACGGCAAAGAGGAAAAATCTGGAACCGGATTTGTTCAGGAGACAATCATGGCAGAGTCGGCAGTCATCAAATCAGAAACCAGGGAGTGTGCTTCGGGCGGCATGTATTTGACGTTTGGGCTGGGCGAGGAGGAGTTCGGTCTTCAAATCCTCAAGGTCCGCGAGATCATCGGCTATACGCCGATCACCGCGGTTCCCCAGACGCCGGGTTATGTCAAAGGCGTGATCAATCTGCGCGGGCAGGTGATTCCGGTCATTGATCTGCGGCTGAAGTTTCACATGATCGAGAAGGAAATTACCGATCAGACCTGTATCATCATCATCGAAACCACCACACGGGAAGGGGCGGCCCTGACCGGCCTGATCGTGGACCAGGTCTCGGAGGTTTTGGATATTGAAACCGATCAGATTGAGGCGCCGCCTTCGCTGGGGGCCACGATGGATATGTCGTTTATTCTCGGCCTGGCGAAAATCGCCGACCGGGTAAAGATTTTGCTTCACATTGATGCAATCGTAGACGATCAGGCGATCGAGAACCTTTCCCAATTGACCCAACAGTAAGGAGTCTGTCCATGTTTAAGAACATGAAATTGTCTGCAAAATTGTTTTTTGGTTTTGGCTGTCTGGTTTTCATTACCGCCGTCCTCGGCATCATCGGCTGGAAGGGCATGGGTACGGTCGGCAACATCGTGGCGGTTAACGAGGAAGGCAAGCTGGCGATGGATACGCTCAATCAGTGCGCCGGGCTGCGGCGGGACTTTGCCCTCAACGGGTTTACCGTGGCGGCCAATCAGACTAAGCACGCGGCGGATCAATGGCAGGAGGCCTACGACAACCTGGTTTCGCAGCTCAAGGATCTGAACTCCGACTCGCGTCTGGATGCCCGGCAAAAAGAGTATGTTTCCAAGACGCTGGGGTATTGTACGGATTATGAAACCACTTTCAACCGGGGCGTTCAGGCCCAGCGGATGAAAGACGAAGGGCTGGATGCCTGGGCGAAGGTCGGCTGGGAGATCACCGCCAATCTCGACGAAGTAAAGTCTAAAGTGATTGCTCCCCAGTCCGAGAAGGCATTGGGGGAAGGCAATCTTGCCGCGGTCGGCCATTGGAAAACGTTTGGCGACGCTCTGAATGAAGACATCGTTCAGAATTTTCTCCTGCTGCGGGTCAATGCCATTAATTTAATCGCCAAAAATACGGATGAGCGCTGGCAGGCCTATCAGAAACAGCTTCATACGATGAAAAGCAGTTTGAGCGACTGGGCCCAGCGCAGCGCCGGTGAATCGCAATTGGGAGTGTACACGACCCGAATTACGGATTATATCAACCAATACGAACAGGGCGGACAAAAATATTACCAGGCGATTGTCGAACAGCGCAGTGTGGATACGCAGATGGCCGAGATCGCCGGCAATATCGTCAGCACCATGCGTGAGCTGGACGAGAACCTTCAGCAAACGTTGCAGTCCACCAGTTATCTGGTCAATACCATCCTGATTGTCGCTTCGCTGTCGAGTATTGTGATTGGTACGGCGCTGGCGTTTCTGATTACCCGCAGCATTGTCAAGCCGATTCACCGGATCATCTCGGATCTGACCAGCGGGGCTGAGCAGGTGGCCAGTGCCTCCGGCCAGGTCTCCAGCGCCTCGCAGTCGCTGGCCGAAGGGGCCACCGAGCAGGCGGCCGGGCTGGAGGAAACCAGCTCCAGTCTTGAAGAGATGAGCAGCATGACCAAGCAGAA
>JAHDQI010000391.1 GCA_018433925.1 Phycisphaerae bacterium
CTCCAGGCCGATTCGGTGGTCTGGGGGTCATCCACCATCACCAGTTGCGGCCGCACTACCCGGCCATCGGAACGGGCATAGTTCTGGCCCCGAATATCCGATCCCTTCATGCCGCAGGAGGAAATCACCGCCCCGGCTGCCTTGCTGCCTCCAATCATGGGCAGAACGATCTTGTCGGCCACCCATTCAATCCGGGTTGGCTGGCCGTCATGCCTCTGGCCTTTCTGGCGGTTGGTGATCCGCTCTAAGGCACGGATCGGGAAGGTCACCTCCGGGAAGTCCTCATTCAGCAAATCGTTGGTCTCCAGCCAGACCTTGATGTTCTCCAGCAGGTCCTTGGCTCGTTCGGCGGAGGCGGCGATCAGCGTGACAAACTCCGTCGCCCCGATAAGTGCCGACCACAGACAGGCCATCTGCATCATCGTGGTTTTTCCACTTCCGCGGCTCATAGCCAGGGCAAACAAACCACCCTGAAGTACTGCCTGCTCGATCTTTTCAATGACCTTCAAGTGGTCGGGTGACCAGGGCAGATAAAACACATCCGGGAAATACACCTCGCAGAAGGTTTTAAAACTGGCCGTGGCAGCGGCCTTACGCTGGGGATTGACCACCTCCGGGATCTGCCCGATGTCCTGGCCTGCCCGGGCCAGTTCGGCATTCCGCAGCCGGGCGGCCTCTCTCATCTCCTCGTAGGTGCGTTCTTTTTTCGGGGGCTCTAAATACCGCTGGGTCAACCAGGCGGTATACCGGAACAGGTCCACCGTCTTGGTGTCCCCGATGGTGTATCCAGCGCGATTGCGATGACGGCGGAGCGTGCGCTCGTTGATCACCTCGCCAAACCCAGCGGAATTGAGCAATCGCGTAAGTTCAGCGGGTTTCAGTTGGGTTGGATTAATCGGTGCCACTAGCGACCTCCCGTGCCAGGAATGCTGTGTATTCGATCAGGTTAATCATACTGCCTTCATGGACAATTCCTGCCGCTTCGGCAATTGCCAGTACGTCTTGTCCAGATATAGATTTCCTGCCCGCCTGGCTTAGTAATTGGGCCAATTCTTCCACGGTTAAGGCCGTAATTTTTACCTGTTTTTGATTCATTCTACCCCTTGTCCAGAATGCCTAAAAAATAATGTAAATTCTTTGAATATAATGACTTAATTCCCTTGGATTCATTCCAAAAAGACTGTAAGTCATGATTAGAAACGAACATAAAAAACCAATAAATAGGAGACCGAAAAATGGCAAAAGAAGACGTAAAAACCGAATACGAAAACGCTAAAAGCGACATCGCAAACCTGCTCGGATTCTTTGAATGCGAATTGGGCAAGCAGCCCAAAGAACTCCACTGGGGCCACGTAGGAAATTTAAAACGCATCCGAGAAAACTTGGTGGAGACCTTGAGTTTCATGTCCGGCATCGAGGTCGCAGAAATCGAAAACACGCTCCAGGAAACCCGTTTGTAACAGAAAGGACTATGACCATGAAAACCAAAAAACAAACCACACCTTCGAACCTCGAAAGCCAAACCGCCCGGCAGGCCATTCAGGCCCTCGAGA
>JAHDQI010000121.1 GCA_018433925.1 Phycisphaerae bacterium
AAACGGCTCGTGCCCGGAGGAGACATTACCTTCGATATCGACGTCGAGATTGACTATGAGACAGACGGACCCTATACCTGTACCCATGCATCCTTCATGGGACTGGATGCGCCCGAAATGGATCTGGACGGCAACTGTATCGTCAACCTTTCTGATTTTGCGATCTTTGCCGAAAACTGGCTCCGGGACTGGTTTGATAATATCAGCGGTCTGGCTCCTTACAATTAACAGTTGATCTTCGCGATGAAGTGTCTGGAAATCGCGGAGCAGGAATGTGTCTTCAGGTGGTAACGGAACCTCCTGACGAATAATAACTACTTTTTAGATTTTGGAGGACGAAAGATGAAAGCAAAACTATTGTTAGTTGTTGGCTGTCTTCTGGCTGTCGCGGCCGGAACGGCTTCGGCCGCACTCGGCGATGTCTCCCCGGTCGGACTGACCGGCCTGTGGACATTTCATGACAATCCCACGTATCAGACTGCCAGATTCGGCACTGACCTGGTCGGCAACGCCATGGGCACATCCTTGACAGGCCCCTGGACCGATATCGGCACACAGGCAGATCCCCTGGCGTACAGTGACGGAAAGATCGTTCAGAACCAGACCTACAATTCTTACCTTACGGTCACCCACAACATTGGAGCCAATGGTGGCGGCATCTACACCAACGAGTACACCCTTGCGATGGATTACAAGGCAGATTCCGGCACAACCAGCTTGTTTAATACGATCACCAACGATACGCTCACAAATCCTGCCGAACTGAGGTATTTACAGGTAAGCGGTTCGACCGCCCAAATCGGCAGCGAAGCAACCGGCTACTCGGGGGATCTGAACAGCAAGACCTGACACAGAATCGTATTGACCGTTGATAACGGCAGCTTCTACAAGGTTTTTATTGACGGCACCAAGGTGCTCGATGCACCCGGCCAGGCAATCGACGGTGATTTTTCGCTCGGCAGCGCTTTCAACCTGTTCACCGGCGCCGGCTGGAGCGACAAGTGGGGTCTCTTGGGCACAGTCGCCACCTGGGGCCGCGCTTTGTCAGAAACGGAAGTGGCGGATATGGGCGGCTGGATCGACGGGGCTTCGATGCCGACGGCGCTGGTTCTGGTTCCCGAGCCGGCTACGATGGCGCTGCTGGCCTTCGGCGGCCTGCTGGCTGTCCGGCGCAAACGCTAAGAAGGTTTGCTCCTGTTTTTTTGAAGAACGGATCTTCAAAAAACAAAACCTGAAGACAAAACAGGGAAAGAGAAAATCTTTCCCTGTTTTTTTATGAACTCTGCCGGGTATAATAAACACCTTATGAAAACAGCCAGACAAAAAACAGCATGTCGCATGGTGTTGATTTTCCTATGGGCGAGTACAATGGCTATCACCGACCGGACTGATGAGATGGCCATCTCCGCAAAAGACATGATCCTCCGACCGGAGCACATTTATAACTTTAGCGGCACGATCACCGTACGCCCAAACATAAACCAGTTTGGTTTCTGTGAAAGTTTTTCCCCTCCCTTTGTTGTCCATCCGTTTCAAGCTCTCTGGAAACTTGATAATCAATCGATTCCCGTTTTGGATTATACCTGGTCCCCCTCCGGAACCCTCTTAACAGGAACAGTAGAAAAAGGGGTGTCGGCATCCATGCAAATCCTCCCTCTGGCAGGCGAGCGGGCCTGGGTCTGTAAACTGAATCTGGAAAACAAAGGCCGTGTTCCGCTCCGAAAAACACTCGTTTTCGAAATGGAGGGAAAAGTCGGAGCAACAATGCAGTGGGGATGGGTGCCCCCTTTTGTTGAAGACTCCAATGCTGCCGTGTCGGTCATCGAGGAGGCAATGGTTTTGACTTCTCAAGAAGCTCAACTGGCAGCCGTGTTCCAGCCTTCACCTGCAAGTTTCAATACAAGTAACGCTGCCTGCTTTGAGACTGATCTGCCTGTCGGCGCCCGGCATCAAATCCTTATATTGGTTACATTCGGCAAGCCGGAGGAAACAATTCAAACCGCAAAAGCCCTTCTTGATCAAGTGGATAAAAAAATGATTGAAGCCGAGCGGCAATGGGATCACCAGTGGAAAACGCTGCAAAACCGCCTGCCCCGGCTGCTTACAAACGAAGATAAACTCCGTCGGTTTTATCAGTGCTGCCTGCTTACGTTCCTGACTACGCAATGGGACCTGGAAGGTCTGGTATTTAGGCCCTGGTACGCTGAATCCGGCATTGACGGCGGGGCTGTCTGCAACTACTTGTGGGGGAATGCCTACCTCAGCAAATTCCTGCCCCTGGCCGATCCGGCCGCAACCCGGGCTCTTTTGATGACCTCAATGAAAGCCGACTACAGCAGCCACTACGCCATGGATCCCCTCAGCGGCAGAGGTCTTGGAGTCGGCTACAGCTATAACTACTACAGCATGGCCCTGCTGGTTTATGACTACATTGCGATTACCGGAGACAATGGGCTACTTGGGGAGTCTATCCGGGGCAAGTCCTTTCTGGATGCCCTATACGAATATGTATTCGAGCGGGAGGATATGGCTGCCCCGCCGGAGCTGATCGACTACGGAATCAATGACAACCTGCTTGAACTGCGGCGGACATCGGCCTACCAGCACTATACACCCAGCCCGAATCTTGAACGGCTGCTGAGTTACGGGATGATGGATCGGTTGTTTCGTGCGGCCGGCCGCCGGCCGCCGGTAGACTTCGAAAAGCGAAGTCGCTTATTAAAGCAGGTAATCCTGAACCGGTTATGGGATGAGGACCTGCAATGGCTGCGCTGCCTGGATCAAGAGCACCGGCCGCAGGTGTGTTGGTCGATCCAGGTATTTGATGCGCTGCGGGCTGATTTGCTCAGCCCGCGGCAGGCATCCGGGCTGGTGGGGCATCTGAACGACAAGGAGTTCCTGTCGGACTGGGGGGTGCACAGTTTGTCGAAACTCGATCCCGGATATGACCTGTCGGATGTTGACTGGGGCGGACCGGGTGTGTATGCCGGGGATGCGCCGCAACTGGTGGAAGATTTGCTGGGAGCGGGATTTACGGACCAGGGGATTGGTCTGGTCAAGCGGATTGTCTGGTGGGGCGAGCTGCCGTATATACCGCAGGCGGTACGGGCCGACAGACGGGATTACCGGCATGACGGTCGGGCCAATGTGATTGCGGCGCTGGCCGGGCCGCAGGCGATTGTCTGGGGGCTGTTCGGGATTCGTGCGGACCTGAAAAAGGTGACCATTAACCCGGTTGAGCATTCGTATGTCGCCGGGATGGAGGTTGAGAATCTTCGGATACGGGGTCGGGCTATCCGAATTGCGATCGAGCCGGACGGCCGGCACTATTCGGTGGAGGCGGATGGGCAAGTCCTCCGCAACCGAATCGGCGATGCGACTGTATTGAAATTCAAGTAATACTCATTTCTTTTTCTCCTTCTCTTATTTTTTTCGGATTTCGCGGATTTGCTGCAGGGTGGTTTGGACGGCTTTGGTGAGGGCGGGGAAGTCGCCGGCTTCGACCATGGCTTTGGTGATGAGTTTGGAGCCCATGCCTACGCAGACGGCGCCGGCGGTAAACCACGCGGACAGACTTTCGCGGGTGGGGGAGACGCCTCCGGTGGGCATGAGGTCGGCCCAGGGGCACGGTCCGCGCACGGCCTTGACGAAATCCGGCCCGCCGACCTGTCCGCCGGGGAAGATCTTGCAGATTTCGACGCCGAGGAGGTGGGCCCGGTGGATCTCGGTGACGGAGCCGCAGCCGGGACAGTAGGGAATCTTGCGGCTGTTGCACTGGCGGGCGGTGTCTTCATCGAGCAGCGGCCCGACGACGAAGTCGGCTCCGGCGGCGATATACATGGCGGCCGTGGGGGCATCGACCACGGAGCCGACGCCGAGGATGACCTCCGGCCGGGACTGGTCGCGCCACGCGGCCCATTCGGTGAAGACGGCGACGGCCCGGTCGCCGCGGTTGGTAAATTCGAGGCAGACCGCCCCGCCGTCAGCGCAGGCGGCGGCGATCTTTTTGGCCGTCTCGGGGTCGGGCTGATAAAACACCGGAATCAGTCCCGTTTGCTTCATTGTCGATAGTGTCTTGAGCCGGTTGTGTCGTGCCATGGGTTATTCCCTTACCTGATTGAGCATCCTCATTTTTTTCGAATCCTTATTATACCCGCAATCATTTATTTTGAAAGAGCCGGTTTTTCCGTGTTTTTGGGCTGGAAACGCAGTTTTGTGTCGGATTTATAGGTATTATTCCTGATGCCAAGTTTGTCCGTTTCTTTTCCTTTTTTGTCCACTCTTTGTTCTGTTTTGTCCGTTTTTTGTCCACAAATTGCCGCTTTTGCGCCGGTTTTTTCCGAGTTTTGCCAGCGTTTTAACGTTGCCGAGGGTAAAGAAATGCTGATTTTAAACCCCCTCCCCTTCGGCAGGCCCCCTTGGCAGGGGGAGAGCTTTTTCTTGGCGGCGGCCGTTTTA
>JAHDQI010000315.1 GCA_018433925.1 Phycisphaerae bacterium
GTCGTCGTAATGCAGCTCATCAGGTCTTCCAGCGCCACCACCGCCGGAATCCCCAGAGACCGCGCGATAATCGCCGTATGACTGGTCCGGCCGCCCTTCTCCGTGGCAAACCCCTTGACAAACGTTTTATTGAAGCTGGCCGTCTGGGTCGGCGTCAGATCATAGGCCGCAATTACCACTTCTTCCCGCAGATGCTCCACGTCTTCGGCAACCTGCCCCAGCAGGCGGGTCAGCAGACGCTTTTCAATATCATAAATATCCGCCGCCCGTTCGCTGATATACGGATCGTCAATACTTTCAAAATGCGAGGCAATCTCCCGCAGAATCGTCGAAACCGCGTACTCGGCCGTCACCAACTCCTTCTCGATAAAATCCGTCACCCGCTTGCGAAAGCTTTTGTCCCGAAGAAAACGCATATGCACCGCGAAAATATCGCGAATCTTGCCCTCTTCGATCTGCTTGGCGTTCTCCAGCTCATCCAGGTCCCGGATGGCCTCCGCGAAGGCGTCCCGAACCCGCTTGACCTCATCGCCTCGCTGAGAAGACATGATCGAACGGCGGGGAATGTGATAATCCTTCGAATCAATCACCATCGCCCGGGATATCGCGATCCCCGGAGAAACAGCGATCCCCTTTTTAATTTCCATAACCGGTTCTCATCCTTCCTGCTTGCTCGATTCCGAAGAGTCCGCCGCGGAGTCCGCAAATTTCTCCTCCACCAGGTGCCGCAGCGATTCAATCGCCTCCGCCGCATCGGACCCTTCCGCTCGAATCTGGATACGCGTTCCGCAGGTGGCCGCCAGCATGGTCATCTGCATAATACTTTTGGCATCCGCCGAAAGATCATTCGCCCGGACCGTGATCGACGACGAAAACCGACCTGCCAGGTCAACAAACTCCATGGCAGGACGCATGTGCATCCCCTCCGCGTTTCGTATCTCCACTTCGATTTCAACCACCGATTCAGCCACTGGTCTTCCGCCTTTTGGAGGAGGGGCAAAACCGCACCCCGTTTTCGATTCCGTTCGGAGACATCATAAGCCGGTCAGTCCGCGTCGCGAATGATTTCCTCAATCTCCTCGGCACTCTGCGCCTGCCGAAGAAACCGCCGAAAATCATCATGGTTCAGGTTCCGGAATAAAATTTCCATGGCCTGCAAGTGCCGGTCCGGATCCGGCTTCGGGCTGATCAGCAAAATCACACTGTAAACCGGCTGCTTGTCCAGCGCACGAAAGTCAAGGCCCTGGCTGCTGCGGCCGATCGCCGCCACCGGATTCTCAATGCCCTCGGCTTTTACGTGCGGCAGCGCTACGCCCTTGCCCATACCCGTACTGGCCTCGTTTTCACGCTTGATCACCTCCCGACCCAGCTTCTCCGGATCACACGAGCCAAGACGGCCCGCCGAATGCAGGTGACGGACCAACTCACGAATGGCGCCGTTGCGATCCGTCGCCTGCAAATCCGCCACAATCGCGGAAAAGCACACAATATCAGATAACTTCATACAGACTCCCTTACCAAATCCAGATGTTTCTGCCGCGATCCGGCCGCCGGCCGAAGCGAAAATACAATTCCGTCAGGCCACACTCTCCTGGCCGGGACTTTCCAGCGGACCGGGAACCGGACTGCCCGAATGCTTATTATCCCGCTGTTTTTCTTTACGTTTCTTTAACTGGCGTTCGGTTTTACGAAAAGCCGCATCCAGGGCCGCGTACATATCCGTCCCCAGTTCCTTGGCCAATACCAGTTCTTCATGTTCAATATGCGTAATCACTTCTACGGAAAAATTCACCCCTTCACCGCTCTCGATCACTACCTCAACATGGCGGATATTGTTGTGAAAACGGGGAAGCTTATCCGCCTTCTCCTGTACATGAGATCGAATCGCATCCGTAATTTCAATGTGTTTTCCGGTTACGGTCAAAAGCATCATAACCTCCTGTCTTAAACTGTTTTCATCCGTTTCGTTGCACCTTGGTTTCATTCTCCGGCTCCTGACGAGACGCCTGAAAGGCCCGATGTTCCGCGGGCGTAATAACCCCCCCGCTGATGACAAAACGAAGCCCTTCCTCGATCGTCAAATCCAGCGCGATGGTTTCCTCTTTCGGAACCATAATCACATACCCCGTAAAAGGAGTCGGAGAAGTCGGAACAAACACCGTCAAATAATCTTTCTTAAAATCATCCACCACTTTTCGCAGACCCGTTCCGGTCACCAGCCCGATGGACCAGGACCCTCGTCTTGGATATTCCAGAGCCACAACCTGACTAAATGTAAGCTCTCGTTTGGCCAAAAAAAAGTCCGTTATTTGTTTTATATACGGATATACCTGCTTGACAAGGGGAAGATTTACCCAGGCTTTTTCAAAAAAATGCCAAAGAGACCGCCCCACAACACTGGCCAAAAAGGCCCCAATCATCACCACCCCGATAATCGTCACAAAAAAACCGGTAACCTTGCCGCCTCCCTCCACCCAGAATGCGGTCAGAAACTCTTTGGACCACTGGTCCGTAACTTGTAACATCAGCCATACCAATGCTTTATTGATATGGACACTGATTTTTTCCTGGATAAAGATATAACATTGAACAAAAATCCAGATCGTCAGAATGGTCGGCAGCAGAGCCGCCATGCCCCTGAAAAAATAACTCCTGAAATTTTTAAATGCCTGCATTTCTGCGTTTTACCCCACCCTCATGGCTGGGTTGAAAAGTTTATAACACTCACGCCAATCGTGAAAGTTTTTTAAATCGATAAGTCTGCTTTATTCCAGACAGTTACAGTCTACTCCAGCCCGTCGCGGCCGTCAACTAAAAACTCCTCCCTCCTCCGCGGTAAATAATCCGCCCGAAGATGAATCCAGATCCCCGGCACCGCGCCGATCAAAAAGATCGCCCGCTGGCATAGCGCAAGGGCCGTCGCCGATTCATGACTGGCCCCCGCCGCCGTCACAAAAAGCAGAATTACCCCCCCCTCCAGGATGCCAATCCCCGCAATGCTGATCGGCAGCGAACCGACCACCCAAACCAGCGGGAAAAAAGCAAAATAATAACGAAGCGGATCGCTGACGCCAAGATCCCGCCCAATCAGCCAGAAACTCACAAACGTCAGGCATTGAAAGACAATCGTAATCCCGATCGCCGCCGGCCCCAGCCAGAGCCGTCTGAAAAAAACCCCCAGAACCTCTCGAAGCTGAACAAACGCGGTCTTCATGTTATTCCAGATTGGAATCCCTGCTTTTTTCAGAAAGGCCCGGCTTCGAGGCACCATCAACAGCCCAACGAACACGGCCGCCGGCAAACTCAAACCGATCAACGCTTCCGCCCGATACCGCGAAAAGAACCCTCCCGCCCCTTCGCCCGGCTCAACAGACAAAAGCCCCTGCCCCCGCAAATAAAGAAAATAGGTCACAATCGCGATCAGCAGCGTCGAAGCCAGACCCGCGAAACGATCCACAAAAACGCTCAGTGCCGATTGAAACCGCTTGTGCGTATGCCGCGTTACATACCAGGCACGCACAAAATCGCCCCCCATCGAACCCGGAAGAAAGCTGCCGAAAAAAAGACCGTGAAAATGAAGACGCAGCGCCGTTTTCAAGGAAATAAAAATATGCAGTGCCCGCAGGAGAATCCACCAGCGCACCGCCATGCCAATCTCGGCAATAAATTTAACCAGCACAGCCGCCAAAATCACCCACAATTGAAGATTCTGAAAAGACTTGGCAAGTTCTCGGAATTCCAGACTGCGAACAATCAGCACGCAAGCCAGGGCGGCTACAAAAACGCGAAGTATCAGGGTAATCGTGCTCTTTTTCCTCTTGTTTGACGACTCTTCCAAGCAATCTGTCCCAAAAAGACTTGTTTTTCGACATCATACAGGGTACAAATGTCCCCTGCAAGAACAAGTATCGAAACGTATAGAGATTCTTAATCCAGTAAGGAATCATTCCGTGGCAGCAGACAAACAGATCGAGGAGGGGCTCGTTTTTACCCCGAAATTTGACGCAAACGGCCTGATTACGGCCATCGCACAAGACGACCGGACCGGCCAGGTACTCATGGTCGCCTACATGAATCAAGAGGCCCTGAATCTGACGATCCGGACCGGAAATGCCGTTTATTTCAGCCGATCCCGGCAGAAATTGTGGAAAAAAGGCGAGCAGTCCGGCCACGTCCAGAAGGTAAAGCAAATTTTAGTCGATTGCGATCAGGATTGCCTGGTCCTGAAGGTCTCGGTCGATCAGGGCCAGTGTCACGTCGGCTACCAGTCCTGCTTTTACCGGGCCCTCAAACCCGGCAGTGA
>JAHDQI010000196.1 GCA_018433925.1 Phycisphaerae bacterium
GCTTTACCCACCAGGCCGTCGAAAGCGTCAACGACATTCCCATCATGAAACTCGAGGATCTGGACCAGGCCTTTGCAGCGGATATCGACGGCTGCTGGATCATCAAATTACTCGGCAACAACACCCCCATGATTGTGGATGCACAAAAGGCACGGCAAAGACACGCCGACATTTTAAACAAATACGAAGTCCCCATGACCCCCCTGCCGGAGCGTAAACCATGAAAAAATCCATAATATTAACTATAACAATCGGTTTTATCGGACTCTGCTCATCCTGCCGACACGCCGACTCCGCTGCGTCAAGCCCCCCGGCCCTGTCGGGATCATGGGAGAATTCCCTGGTCTATATAGAAATCTCAATCGCCCGCTACGATGGCTTCCAGCCGTGGAAACTTTCCCAGTCCTTCAGCGTTTCCTGCTTTGGAACCGCCGTCGGCCCGCGCGAAATCCTGACCATCGCCGAGCCGTTGGCGGACGCCTCCCTGATCCGGGTCAAATGCTTCGGCGGAAATGAATTTGTTCCCGCCGAGATAAAATGCATCGATTATGACATAAACCTATGTCTGTTAACCATTAACGATGAATCCAACAATCCGGAACTCAAGGCGGTTTCTTTTTCTGAAGACTTCAAAAAGGGCATGGAGCTGGTCGGAAACTGGCTGGCCCCGGATGGGACCACAAAGACCTCCCGCGGTTTTCTCGATCGCGCATTGGCGTTGCCCTGCCCCACCTCCTACCAGAGAACCCTGGCCTTTGTCGTTTCCAATCCATCCCGCCAGACCTCCAGCGGAGAACTCTACACACACAATAAAAAAGGCATTGGGATCGCTTACTCGGCCGCTGATAAAGATAATTTCCTGATCCCAGCCGAAACAATCCTGCGATTTCTTAAATATACAGACAATAACAGCTATGCTGGATTCGGAACACCCGGATATGAATCCTATGATCTGCTCGATCCTTCCGTTCGTAAATACCTCAAAATGCCGGAAGACATGAAAGAAGGAAATTATGTATCCTCCGTTTATTCTCAGGGAACCGGAAGCGGCGTCCTTCAAGTGGGAGATGTTGTCCTGGCGATCAATAATAAACCGATCAATGCCTATGGGCGATATAAGCATCCGGAGTATGAGGAGACGGCCTGTGAACACCTCATTCAACGGCAGGAATTGGGACAGCCGATCTCTTTTACTGTTTGGCGAAATGGCGAAAAAGTTCAGTTAGAGACCCAAACAAGCCGTTTCGACCCCAAAGAGATGCTGGTTCCCTACCAGGAATATGACCGTCAGCCGGAATACATGGCCCTGGGAGGATATGTATTCCAGAAGCTGACCCGTGATTATTTGCGCCTTTGGGGAGATAACTGGCCGGGAAAGGCGCCGCCGCACCTCTTTCAATATGATAGAAATTTGGCAATGAAACCTTCCGAAGATCGCAAAGATATAGTCGTCTTAAGCTTTGTTTTACCCGCCCCGATCAATTTGGGATATCAAAATCTCGGCAGAATCGTAGTAAAAACCTTCAACGGTCTCGAAATAAGACAGATGTCAGACTTGCTTACGGCCGTCTCCGAAAATCCCGAATCACCCTTCCACGTGGTGGAATTTGAGATGGACTACCCAACCCTTATCATCCCAAAGCAAAATCTCGATCAAATCGATCAGGCAATCGCACAGATTTACGGAATACAGAAAACAGTGAACATCGATTAGCTTGTTTAGAAAACTGCTGTAAAAAATCAATGTTTCACGTGAAACATTTTTTTCTGGATTTATTTTTGCGTTTCGATTAAAAAAACCGAAACCTATAAAATAAAGAATCCATTTTCATGGAGGAAATCATGAGCAGCAGTAAAAACAAACGGCCGCATCTCGGCAGGGGACTGGAAGCACTCTTAGGTCCGATAAACCTCGAATCCCCCGTGAACAATGAGGATACACCTGGTCCTGAATCATCTAAGTATCCTGTAGATAAAGAGTTAGAGGCCTCAAGGGGCGAGCTCCCGCTGGCGGACCTCATTCCGAATCCATTCCAGCCGCGTCAATTCTGGAACGATGAAGACCTAAAAGACCTCGCTGAATCCATCAAACACAACGGAGTCATTCAGCCCATTCTTGTTCGACCCGTTTCGAAGGGACAGTACGAAATCATCGCCGGAGAAAGACGTTTTCGTGCCGCCCGGTTGGCCGGCCTTGAGAACGTGCCCGTACTGATTCGACGGGCCACCGATGAACAAATGCTCGAACTGGCCCTGGTTGAGAATATCCACCGTGCCGATCTGAATCCCGTAGAGCGGGCCGTGGCCTATAAAAATTACCTCCAAACCTTCTCCCTCAATCAGACCGAGGCCGCCCAGCGGCTGGGAGAGGATCGATCCGTCATCTCCAATTACCTGCGCCTGCTTGATCTGCCAAAAGACCTCCGGGAAATGCTCATCCGAAACGATCTGACCATGGGGCATGCCCGCGCGATCCTGGCCATTCAGGATGACAACCTCAAGCGGAAACTGGCCAACCGAGCCATGGCAGGGCGGCTCAGCGTTCGCGAGGTCGAACGCCTCGTGCGAAAAATTCTCCAGCGCGGACAGGAATCCGAATCGCAAAAAAAAGAAAAAGCCGCCTACATCATCGATCTCGAAACTCAGCTCCAGACCCTCCTCGGAACCAAAGTACGCATCGAACCCAACAAACGCGGACAAAAAGGACGCATCATCATTGATTATTATTCCCTCGATGAATTCGAGCGGCTGACCGAAAAAATGGGACTGGCCGCCGCCGATAGTTATTAAGTCGGGCTTTGCTTAGAATGAGAATGTGTTCACATTCACTAAGTCGAACAAAAAAAACAGCGCCCTATTCAAACTGAATGTCGGACAGCACAAACTGAAGCTGCGTCGAGCCGTTCCAGGTGTTGTACTGCGGCTCATAGGCCACGTGAAAGCTTTCACTCTCAACCAGTTTCTTTTCCAGCGGTCCCATCCCGAACCCGATGCAGCGAACCGCGCCCGTATCGTCCTGGATCGAAAGCTGCAAATGATCGCTCCGGGCGCCGCACCGGCGGGGCGGGGCGATCAGACGAACGCCGCGCGTCGCAAAGACCGGACGCGGGTTGCCCTGCCCAAACGGTTCCAGCGCCGACAGCTCGCGCATAAGCTGTTCCGAAAAATCGCGAATCGACGCCTCCGCGTCAATCGATAAAGCGGATGAAAGCACGCGGTCCGTCAACTGGCTGCGGGCGCAGGCCTCAAACTGCTCGGCAAACGCCTCCACCCGGCGGGCCTCGATCCGCAGGCCGGCGGCCATCTCGTGACCGCCGAATCGGATCAGATGATCCCGGCAGGCGCACAGGGCGGCGTGTAGATTAAATCCCTCGATAGAGCGGCCCGATCCCTGACCGATGCCGTTTTCAAGATTAATCAGAATCGTCGGCTTATAAAATGTATCAATCACACGCGAGGCCACAATGCCCACCACGCCGGTATGCCAGTTCTCCCCGGCCAGCACAATCGTTTTCCGATCGGGATGATTCAGCCCCGCCTCCGTAATCCGCTGCTTGACCTGCTTGAAAATCTCACGCTGACATTTCTGACGCAGGCGGTTCTGCTCCTTCAGGTACTGGGCAATCTGCAAAGCCCGGTACTCGCTGTCGGTCGTCAGCAGTTCCACCGCCAGCCGCGCATGACCCATCCGCCCCGCGGCATTCAGCATCGGCGCCAGCGTAAAAGCGATGTCATAACTGTCCAGCCCCTTGCCCGCCAGGTCCGCCGCCGCCACGAGCGCGCGAACCCCGACCAGGTCGGACTGCTCCAGCGCCTTTAGACCAAACCCGGCCAGCACCCGGTTCTCCCCGCGCAGATCCACCACATCGGCAATTGTTCCCAGCCCCGCCAGCGTGGTCGCGTTCAGCAGATACTGCCGAAGGTCCGCCGGCATTTGACCCCCGCGCTTGTACGATTCGGCCAGCGCCCAGGCCAGCTTAAACGCGACCATCGCACCGGCCGAGTGCGGATTGGGATACGTCGGATCAAGGGTCGGGTGAACAATCGCCGACGCATCAGGAAGACGCTCGCCCGGCTGGTGGTGGTCCGTCACAATCACCTCCATCCCAAGCTGACCGGCCAGCGCAATCTACTCGCAGGCCGTAATCCCGCAATCAACCGTGATCAGCAGCGAGACCCCCGCCTCCGCAAGCTGACCAACCGCCTCTGGATTCAGCCCATACCCCTCGTCCACACGGTGCGGAATATAATAGTCGGCCTTCCGGCCCAGCACCCGAAGCAGGTGCCAGAGAATCGAAACGCTCGTAATGCCGTCCACGTCATAATCGCCGTAAATCGCGATTTTGCGGTCTTCTTCAAGGGCCGACCGAATCCGACGAGCCGCCTCCTTCACACCGAAAAGACGCCCCGGATCAATCAGATCCGTCAGCTTCGGCGACAGAAAAGACTGAACGGAGGCCGGCTCGGAAAGCTGACGATTGGAAAGAACCTGGGCAAATAGGGGGGTAATCTTCAGCGCTTCGGCCAGCGCCTTGGCCTGGGTACATCGCGGCCGTATCTCCCAGACCTTCCGCTGCATCCGTGCGTGACGTTTCATCAAAAATCACCCTCATGGGTTGACAATTTACGGTACCTGGGCAATATACCAAAGTTTTGCGGGTCGGTCAATGAATTGCGGAGATTTCAGTGACCCTCGAAGATTTCATCCAGCAGGTTTTCCGGCATGGGGGCCGTCCCCTGCGGCCAGTCCCGAACAAAAGCCCCGTCAATAAGAGCCACAACATAAGGACTCATAATCGCCCATCTCTCCGACTCGCTCAGCTTCCCCCGAAGACAAATCGTATCCGCGGGCACAGGCCCCGGCTCCCGAAACGGCGGGGCCGCGACAAAAGCAATCTGAAACGCCTTCTCCCCGCGATCCCGAAGCGTCGCGCAATACTCGCTATATAACGGCACCATCTCCGCGCATGTCGGACAATCATGATGATACATCCAAATCACCGCAATGCCGCTCTCAAGCTGCTCGGCAATATCAATATGCTCCAGCCACGGCCACAGCACCGCCTCCGGAACCCCCTCTGCCTCCGCCTCTTCGGTCACATCCGGCCTCACCGGATCATCCGGCGTTTCCGGACCATCCGGACTGACGACCGCCCCCGGATCCTCGCTCAAATCAGCAACCTCCGGCGCGGAAACAACGGGCCTGACGGCAGTTACGGAAATCCAATCACCCGGCTTCTTAAACTCCGGACGCAATCCCACCAGAATCGGAGTCGAAACCGCCATAAACCCAATCACGGGCACCGCCAGACCCAGCGCATGAAACGGATGAGGCCACGGCGGCGGAAGCAGCTTTTCGCCCTTCGGACGAAAGATCAACAGCAGCAGAAAAAACGGAATATCAACCAGAAAAAGCGTATACCACGGGTCCACCTCAATCCGCCCGAAACACCCGCAGGATTCAAACCCCAGCACCGCCTTGCCCAGCGTCACAAAAATAAACCCAAAATAGCACAACGTCCCGGCCAGCCACGCCGCCTTCCGAAACACACCCGAAAGCATCCACAATCCAAGCCCAAACTCCAGCGGGATCTGAAACAGGAAAAACTCATACGATTCCCAGATCTTGTCCTCACGCCAGGAGGGGATGTAAACCGTCAAAACCTCATGCACCTTCAGCAGCGCCGCCGCCGCCAGCAATAGACCCGCAAGGATCATGACAATTCGATTTCCGACCTTCATCATCGGCGCTGTCTCAAAAAATTTAAAAAAAAGGCCCGCCTCTCACAGTGTCCCGACGGAACACACACTATAACATACGCCCCGGCCCGTTGTCAAGTTCATTACACAAAAGGACTTTGGTTCAAAAACCCAATCCCCGTCAGCCGCCCGGTCTTTTTCACCATTTTCGCTAAAAAATAGTGAAAAGTCCCAACTATACCATATAATTAACGAAGAATAAGACAAACATCAAATGGGAAAGGGATGGCACATGAAACGAATAAGCTGGATAGGATTGACACTCTGCCTTTGCGGCATGCTCGGCGGATGCGCCGCCAAACAAAATACCGTCTGCGAAGTGACCACAATCGGAGCCCATACCGCCGTCACCCCGGTCCCCCGTTCCCTCGACTGGTGGACCCAGCGGCACGAAGGAGTCCTCCGCAGGATTCAGGAAGCCGATCCCGAAGTCATCTTCATCGGCGATTCCATCACCCACGGCTGGGACAAAAAAGGCAAAGCAATCTGGGACCGCTACTACGCCTCCTACGACGCCGTCAACATGGGCTTTAGCGGCGACCGCACCGAACACGTACTCTGGCGGCTCGAAAACGGCGAAATCGACGGCATCAGCCCCAAACTCGCCGTCCTCATGATCGGCACCAACAACGCCGCCCGCGATGAATACACACCCGAACAGATCGCCGAAGGCGTCACCGCCATCGTCTGCAAACTCCGAAACGACCTGCCCGACACAAAAATCCTCATTTTGGCCATCTTCCCGCGCGGCAGCGACCCCCAGCGAAAAGACAAATCCCAGGACGCTTCCTACAACCCCCTCTGGGCCAAAAACGACCACGTCAATCGCCTCATCGCCAAACTCGCCGACGGAAAAACGATCCACTACCTCGACATCAACAAGGCCTTTCTCGACTCCAATGGCGTACTGACCCGGCGCGTCATGCCCGACCTGCTCCACCCCGAGGAAACCGGATACGAAATCTGGGCGCAGGCCATGGCCCCGACAATGGTCAAACTGCTCAAATAAACCCCCAAACCGCCGCCCGCGACGGCACGTTTTTGAGGTTTTGCTTCCGCATCGACCGGACGCCGGATATAATGCGCCCCGAAAAACCAGAAAAGACAAGCGAAATCCTCTTCCGGAGACAAACATGACGCATTTGTATATAAAGGATATCCAGCCGGGCGCCCAGATTAACGACATCTACCTCGTCACCCAGCCCATCCTCCGAAATACCACACGCGGCGACCTCTACATCGCCATGTTCCTGTCCGACAAAACAGGCAAGATGAACTGCCGCATGTGGCAGGCCACCGAGCAGATCTACCAGCAAATCCCCGCCGAGGGCTATCTCCGCGTACGCGGCAAGAGCGAGCTCTACCAGGGCGCCATGCAGATCATCATCAACGATCTCCAGGTCGTCGATCCTGCCGAGGTCAACCCCGCCGACTACATGCCCCGCACCGAAAAAGACGTCCGGCAGATGTACGAGCAGCTCCTCGAAATCCTCGCCGCCATCGAAAACGAGCCCCTCCGCAACCTCGTCTCGGCCTTCGTTCAGGACAAGGAATTGATGAAAAGTTTCTGCACCGCCCCGGCCGCCATGCAGATGCACCACAACTACCTCGGCGGCCTTCTCGAGCACACCCTCAACATGCTCAATGTCGCCTGCGCCCTCTTCCCCCTCTATCCCAAAATCCAGAAGGACATCGTCATCGCCGCCGTCTTCCTCCACGACATCGCCAAGACCCGGGAATTGTCCTACACCGTCGGCATCGGCTACACCGACCGAGGCCAGCTCCTCGGCCACATCATCCAGGGCGCCGAACTGGTCAATCAGAAGGCCGCCGCCCTCGCCGCCGAAGGCAAGCCCGTCCCCCAGCCGATTCTCGACAGCATCCTGCATATCATCATCAGCCACCACGGCGTGCCCGAATTCGGAGCCGTCAAGGTCCCCGCCACCCCGGAGGCCTATATGGTCCACTATATCGACAACCTCGATGCCAAGATGAACCAGACCGCCGCCCTCATCGAAAACGACCCCGGCGAAGGAAACTGGACCGCCTACCAGCGATCCCTCGAAACCAAGCTCTACCGAAACCGCGTCCTCGATACCGAATAAAGGGAGACCCCGCCCCATGCATGAAATTATGCCCATTTCTCAGACCGGCCATGAAAAACTCAAAGAAGAGCTCGCCCGCCTCGAGGTCGAAGCGGTCCAGCTCCGGCAGCGCGTCGCCGAGGCGAGAGAGCAGGGCGATTTAAGGGAAAACGGAGAATTTATTTACGGCCGGCAAAATCTCGGATTTACCGAAGGCCGGATCCGCGAGATTCAGGGCAAACTGAACTACTCCAAGACCGTCGATTGCACCCGGACCCCCTCCGACCGGGCCGCCTTTGGCACGGTCGTCACCCTCCGGAACCTCGATACTCAGAAAACGGTCGTCTTTCAGTTGCTCGGACCCTACGATGCCGACCTGACCGACGATAGCATTTCCATCGCCTCCCCCGTCGGCCGGGCACTGCTCGATCGGGCCGTCGGAGAAAAAATCGAGGTCAGCGCCCCCGTCGGACTCCTAAGCTACCAGCTCCTCGAAATCAAAAAATCCGACTTTCCATAACCCCAACCGCCCCCCC
>JAHDQI010000311.1 GCA_018433925.1 Phycisphaerae bacterium
GAACGCCCGGCTAAGGTACAATAGGCCTGGCAAATCGCTGGTGTAACACCTATCAGAGAGGAAGCCAGCTTGGCCTGGGCCCAAGCAGAAATTTTTACATAAGTGCAAAATAACTTAGAAAAACCGCGACTTTCACATTCGAGCCACGAGACGCCATTACATTCTAAAATAAAACGAATGCCAAGTGTGCGGGCAAGCAAATAGGTCAGCAAATTAACCGATGGGCCCCCGCCTCTGACCAGCAGGGCATTCCAACGATATTTTAATTTATACCAAGGGAGCATCAGAAAAAAGAAAAGTCCATAACAAAGAACGCCTAAAATATTCTTACCCGGAACCCGAATTTTTATTGTATGGATACCTTGGGCCTCAAAGGGGATCCAGGGCTTGGAACTGTATTGAGGACCCACCACAAAGACCTGGTTTCCCAATCGGGCCAATTCTTCCGCGACTGCCCTGAAGTGAACCCTTCCGCCGCCTGTTTTACTTAGGTCTTCTCCATTAATATATGCGATTCTCATAGAATATAAAATTCCTTGTGCTTCATTAGAATCTGGCGTCGTGAATGATTTGCACAATTCGGTCGGCCGCATTCCCATCCCAAAAACGAGGAATATTGCCGCTGACAATGAAGCGACTGGTTTTTAGTTTTTGATAGTGAGCCAGGATATCATCCGTGGTCAATTTCACTAACTGGTTGGTCCCCTCGATTACCGTCACGGGCCGTTCGGTGTTTTCCCGCAAGGTCAAACAGGGAACACCAAGGATGGTTGTTTCCTCCTGAATGCCGCCGGAATCGGTCAGGATGAGGGCAGCGTTGTCCGTCAGACATAAAAAATCCAGATAGCCCACGGGCTCCAGCAAAATCATATTCGGCATCGACTCCAGCCGATTGCCTAAGTCTTTCCCCTTCCAGTTATTTCGGGTGCGAGGATGAATGGGAAAAACCAGCTTCAACTCTTTTTGAATTTCTTCAAAAGCAGAAAGAATCTGACCAAAGGCCCGGGCATTATCCACATTGCTCGGCCGATGCAGGGTAATGACGGCATAACCCCTCTGTTCCAAGCCCAGTTTTTTCAAGATATGCGATTTCTCCGCTTTTTGTCGATTAGCCAGCAGGGTATCAATCATGACGTTGCCGACAAAGTGGATTTTGCCAGAATGTACACCTTCGCGTTTGAGGTT
Source organism: Phycisphaerae bacterium (assembly GCA_018433925.1). GTDB lineage: Bacteria > Planctomycetota > Phycisphaerae > Sedimentisphaerales > Anaerohalosphaeraceae > JAHDQI01. The sequence goes on from JAHDQI010000311.1 coordinate 1,186, forward strand.
ATCTACACCAGATTGCTCGGTTACAAACAAAAGATCACCAATTGAATCAGTCAGCAGACGATTGATCTCTTCTGGCATAGAACGGTCGAAACTGCGAAGACCTGCCTCCACATGAATTAGTTTGACGCCCAGTTTGACGGCAACTAGGCCGCAGGCAATCGTGCTGTTGACATCGCCGACAACCAGCACATAATGGGGCTTGAAATCCAGTACAACCGGTTCAAATCGCTTCATAATTTCCGCCGTTTGCACGGCATGGCTGCCGGAGCCAACTTCCAGATTGATATCCGGCCTGGGAATGTTTAACTCTTCAAAAAAAAGTTTGCTCATATTTTCATCGTAATGCTGTCCGGTATGTACCAAAAGCGTTTCAAAGCCACCATGCTTTTGAAAGGCCTTCATAATCGGTGCAATTTTCATAAAATTCGGACGTGCGCCACAAATGCAAATGACTCGAATCATATATTTTGCTCGCTGTAAATCAAAAGATTCGTGATAATCGTGGAAAATAACGATAAATAGGACTTTTAATCAAATCATTACAATAACCCGATCCCAACAACAAAATCCTGAGTCGTGGCAAGCTGCCAAGTATCGCCTCCATCGTAAGAGACCAGAATTGCCGGATCATGCCATGTAGCACCCGGACAATCATATCGTCGGCCTGATGGATCTGTGTTATCCGTGTTTTTGAGATCAGGGTTGAGTTTTTCATTCGGCCATTTTGTCTGATAGGCGTGTATCTCAGATTCAAGCATCCAATTGGCATAATATTTAAAGCTTAAGAATAATCGGCC
>JAHDQI010000018.1 GCA_018433925.1 Phycisphaerae bacterium
AAAAAATCGAGACCAAAACAGACAAAAAGAATCAAACAATAAACAAACTTCGCGTAAATAAAAATACCTACCAAACCCCCTCAAATCCTAGTTTTCAGCCCAAAAACAAAGAAAATCTCTTCCTGGCGAGTTTTTTTCCTCAAACAAACAGGTTTCAAAACCCCTCCGGCGGAGTATAATGCCCCCATTCTTTGACTGAAAACGAGACATTCGATCTGGGAGTCACAAAACCGATGACACAGGAATTGATTATCAGCATCAGCGGAATGCGGGGCCTCGTCGGCCAAAATATGTTTCCCGAAACGGCTGTTCTTTACGGAGCCGCCTTCGGCACCTTCCTGCGGGAACAGGATAAAACCCAAAACAATAAGCCCACTGTCGCGGTAGGGCGAGACTCCCGTCCCAGCGGAACCCTCTTTGCCTCCGCCGTCGCCGCCGGGCTGGCGGCCGCGGGCATCGAGGTCATAGACCTCGGAATCTGTTCCACCCCCGCGGTGGGCCTCATGCTTCGCCATCTCGGCTGTCAGGGAGGCGTCGTCATCACCGCCAGCCATAACCCCATTGAATACAATGGGATCAAACTCCTCCTCGACGACGGCATCGCACCCCCCAAACCCCTCGCCGAACAGATTCGCCGACGGTTTCTCGATAAGCGGATTCACTATGTCGGCTCCCTCGACTGCGGACAGGTACGCCAAAACGAGCAGACCGTGGACCTGCATGTCCAAAAAGTGCTTTCTATCGTCGATCCCGGCGCTATCTCCGAAAAACAATACACGGCCGTTCTGGACAGCGCCAACGGAGCCGGGGGAGCCGAAGGACGCCGGCTTCTCGAAGCCCTCGGCTGCCGGGTCATCGGGATGAATCTCGAACCCACGGGAATCTTTGCCCACAAGCCCGAACCGATCAAAGAAAACCTTCAGCAGCTTTGCGACAAAGTCAAAGAAACCGGCGCGGACATCGGATTCGCCCAGGACCCGGACGCCGACCGCGTCGCCATCGTCGACAAGACCGGCCGGTACATTGGCGAGGAATACTCCCTCGCCTTCGCGGCCATGCTTCGCTTTCGCAGGCAGCCCGGCGGGACCGCCGCCGCCAACCTGTCCACCTCCCGAATGATTGATGACATCGCCGCCGGAGCGGGCGGGTCCGTCATCCGAACGCCCGTCGGCGAGGCCCACGTCGCCGCCGCCATGATCGAAAACAACTGCCTCATCGGAGGCGAGGGCAACGGCGGCGTCATCGACCTGCGCGTCGGACCTATCCGCGACAGCTTGGTGGGCATGGCCCTGACCCTGCAATTGATGGCCGACACCGGAAAGTCCGTCGCCGACCTCGTCAGTCAAATCGGCCGCTATGAAATGGTCAAAACCAAATTCCCCGCCGACAAAACCCGTGCCCAGGCCATCATCGAGCGAACCAAAGCCCTCTTTCCTGAGGCCCGTCTCGACACCCGCGACGGCTGCCGCCTCGATATGCCCGACGGCTGGATTCATATACGCACCAGCAATACCGAACCGATCATGAGAGTCATTTTTGAGACCAAAGACCCCGCCCACGCAGACCGATTTCAGCAATCCCTCGAAACTGTTTGCCGGGAGGCAGCGAACCCATGAAAGAACTGACCCGTCAGAACAATAAGCAGATCCTGCAGGTCACCTATCTGGGCATGGCAGTCAACCTGTTTCTGGCGATCATCAAGAGCGTCACAGGCCTGACCGCCGGCTCCATCGGACTCTTGGCCGACGGCATTCATTCCCTGTCCGATCTGGCCACCGATGGGGCGGTCCTGCTCGGCATCCGCCTGAGCGCAAAGGAGCCGGATGACTCGCACCCATTCGGCCACGGACGCATGGAAACCTTCAGTGCCGCGGCCGTCGCCCTGATCCTCGGACTTGTCGGGGGCGGTATGATTTACAGGGCCGCCGCCGACATCGCACACATGCACGCGATGAATAGGCAAACCGTCATCATGCCGATGTCCGTACTCTGGATCGCGATGCTGTCCATTGCCGCCAAAGAAGCGCTCTATCAGATCACCCGCCTGGTGGCCGTTCGCTGCCGGAGCACCGCCGTCTATGCCAATGCATGGCACCATCGAAGCGATGCCCTCAGCTCGGTCGCTGTCCTTGTCGGGGCAGGGGCCGTACGCTTCCTCAATTACCCGCACGGGGACCAGTTGGCCGCCATCGGAGTCGGCTTGATGATTATCCTCGTCGCGGTCCGAATCCTCGGCAACTGCATCGGTGAATTCAGCGAAAAAGCCGTTGACCAGGAGACCCTCCGGCAGATCGAAGCCGTCATTGTCGGCCAGCCCGGTATTATCCACTGGCACAAACTGCGGACACGGAGCGTCGGACGCGAAATCTTTCTCGATGTGCATATCCTTGTGGACCCCCAATTGAATATCACCGAGGCCCATGCCATCTCCGAAAAGCTCGAAACGGCCCTCCATACACAGATCCCCCAACCGGTCAATGTCATGGTCCATATCGAACCCAATCTGCCCGAGCTGCGGAAATGATCTTACCGCCGGTCCGTTTGTCGAAAGATCCAGCTCCCGGACTCATCCTCCAGCAGCTCAAATCCCCCCCCCCCCCCCCCCCC
>JAHDQI010000094.1 GCA_018433925.1 Phycisphaerae bacterium
CCAGCAGCCGCCGCAGCACCTTCCCAAGGCGGCGGATATGCTGTTCGAGGGGCGGCGTCAGGGCCTCCAGCCAGTGCGTGTTGCCCAGGGCGAATTCCATGGCCCTATTCGGCTGAATCTCTTCGATCCTGAAGGGCACGAGGATTCTTCCTTTGGAGACCGCCCGCTCGACTTCCCTTCGGACATGGCCGGAGTCATTGGCATGCGAAGAAAAGATCAGTACCACCACACGACAGTCCTCAATGGCTCTGATAATGGCCTCCCCGTACTCGATACCCGGCAGGATATCCCGCGGCGCGATCCAGCACCGCACCTCCTGGCCTTCGAGTCTGCCGCAGACGGCATCTGCCACGCTCTTGTCGGCGGACGAATAACTGATGAAAACCTCATGAGCCATAAAGCCGATTCCTGTACCAAGGGTTCGCCGGGGGATTATACGAGCTTGCCCAACAGGCCGCAAGCAGAAAGCGATTCTGAGTGTCCGGGTTATTTTGTTTCTGTTTTTTTTGCCGGCCGGGGCGGGGGATCAGGCGATGAGGTTGAGGATTTGGCGGGGGCTGGTGAGGATTTGGCGGGCTCCGGTTTTTCGGAGGAGTTCGATGGGTCGGTATCCCCATGCGACCCCGGCGGCGTCGATGCCGGCGGCCCGGGCGGCGAGCATGTCGGTATCGCCGTCGCCGATGAGGATTGCCCGGCCGGGGGCTGCGGATAATGCCCTGAGTGCGGCGCGGGGCATTTCGGGATCGGGCTTGGCTTTTCGGGAGTCGTTCATGCCGCCGATGAACTCGAATGTGTCCCGGCCGAAGAAATGGGTGACAATCTTCTCGGTCTGGGGATGGTTTTTATTGGAGATGACGGCCATGCGTATCCCTTTTTGTTTCAAGACGGGCAGGATTGTTTCGATGCCTGGATAGGGCCTGCTTTTTTCGCAACAGTGGGCATCATAGTATTCGGTCATGGTTGTCAGCAGGGTTTCGAAGAGGTCCTGGCGGTTTTTGGGGAGGGCCTGGCGGACAAAGTGCTCTCTGCCGCGGCCGATCATTTCCCGGCACTGCTCGGGGGTCTGGGTGGGCTGGCGGAGGCGTCGGAGTCCGTCATTGATCGCATCGGTCAGGTCCTCGAGGGAATCGACGAGTGTGCCGTCGAGGTCGAAGAGAATCGCTTCGTATTTCATATTGAATCGTCCAGGGTTTCTTTTTTTCTCAGAGATACAGGATTTGAAGGATTTGTCAAATCTTCTCTTTTTGGGGTATTCCGATCTGTTTGGTTTTGTTTTCAGGCGGGACGTCGTTAAAAACTGCGAAAATCAAAGAAATCTGGGGCCGGGGCTGTCGGTTTTGGTTTGACAGGGCGTTTTTGGAGTCTATAATAGGTCGAAATCGGGATTTATTCTACGCATAAGTTCTGTAAGTATTTTCTGTGAAACGAGTTAATGCTAATTTAAAGCCGGGGGGACTGGAATGAAAAACGGGAGATCATCAATGAGGACAGCGGTATGGATGGCGGTTGCGGTGTTCGTGTGCTCGGCCGTGGCCCTGGGTCAGGAACAGAATACAGAAAGCGACTGGAATGATTTTCTTCATTATACCATGATCGGGCGTTTTGATCTGGCCAAGGGGTTTGGGGATCGTCTGTTGGCCAGTGCGCCGGATCCGCTTTTGCTTCTTGATCTAAGTGAAGCCAATCCCAATGGTTACAATATTTTGCTGAAGATGCAGGCCGACAGCGATCAGCTTCGTGAGACGGCGGGGGGGATTCTGGCGATTATCGAAGAGGGCCGGTATATGCGGCGGACTGATCCGCAGATTATCCTGGCGGAGATTGAGCGATTGAATACGACGATTCGGGGGAAGATTTCGGCGCAGGAGCGTTTGAAAAACGCCGGTGAATACGCGATTCCCTTTCTGCTTGAAGTGCTTGGGGATCCGGGCCGGCGTGAGGAGTACGCCAATGTTGTCCAGACGCTTCCGATGATCGGGCGGCCGGCGATTCGTCCGTTGGCGGCTTCTTTGCAGATGGATTCCGTGGCGGTGAAGGCGGAGATTATCAAGGCGCTTGGCGCGATCGGGTATTTTCAGTCGCTGCCGTATCTGAAGTATGTGGTTGAGCAGGATGGGTCCTCCGATCTGCAAAAGGCGGCGCAGGAGGCGCTGGACCGGATTGATTCGCAGACCGGCCGTCTTCCGGCGGGGGAGCTTTTTTATATGCTGGCCGAGAAGTATTACAATGAGGATGACTCGGTAGCTCCGGCGTCTGATTTTTCGTTCGCGAACCTGTGGTTTTGGGATGAGGAAAAGGAGATGGCGGTGCGGCTGGAGATTCGTCCGGATTATTTTGATGAATTGATGGCGATGCGTTGCTGTGAGTGGGCCCTGAAGGCCGATCCGGGGTTGGGGAAGGCGATTGGTCTTTGGCTGGCGTCGTATTTCCGTGCGGAGTCTTACGGGATCGCGATGCCGGAGTACTTTGGCGAGGGTCACGCGGACGCGATGACCTACGCGGTGACGGCGGGGCCTGAGTATTTGTTGCAGGCGCTGGATCGGGCGTTGAGTGATGGGGACGCGTATGTGGCGCTGCAGGTGGTTGAGGCGTTGGCGGTGAATGCGGGTTCGAAGTCTCTGCTGACGCGGATTGGCGTGGAGATGCCTTTTACGAAAGCCCTTACGTTTGCAGACCGCAAGGTTCGCTACAGCGCGGCGATTGCCCTTGGGCAGGCCGGCCCGACAGAGGCGTTTGCGGGGGATGAGTATATTATTTCGAATCTTTCCGAGGCGCTGCTGAAGGCGGGGGCAGAGGAGATGGACGCGGAGACGGCCGAGTCGTATTCGATGCGTGCGATTGGTGTGCTTCACTCGCTGGCGGTGCATGGGAATCAGGTTGTGAATCTGGCGGATGGGATGCCGGCTTTGATCGAGACGACGACGGGGGATCATGAGGAAAAGCAGATTCTGGCGGGTCAGATTTTGGCGTATCTTTCGAGCCCGGAGGCCCAGCGCGCGATCGCTTCGATGGCGATGAACGAGGCCAACAGTATGCCGGTGCGGCTGGCGGCGTTTGATTCGCTGGTTGTCTCGGCAAAACGGAACGCCAATCTTCTTCTTACGGAGCAGATTGAGGCGATGTATGAGCTGATTCAGTCTCGGCAGGCCGATCCGGAGCTTCGGGCGGGCGCCGCGGGGGCGTTTGGGTCCCTGAATTTGCCGAGCCAGCGGGTTAAGGATTTGATTTTGGACCAGGCGCAGTCGTGAAGGGGCCTGCCGCAAGCCAGGCGGCGGCCGCGAGACTGGTCGGGTTGCATTTGATAACATGTTTTTTTGCAACAGGTTAGAGGCCTGGATTGTCAAAGTCTGAAAATCAGAAACGGTTTGCGGCCGATGGTCGTTTTTACCGCGGCGCATCGCGATGGATGGGGGTAGGGTTTGAGTTTCTGATTATCATAGGTCTTTGTGTGTGGGGCGGTTATAAGCTGGATGAGCTGGAAGGGACGTCTCCGGGGTGGATGATCCTTGGATTTCTGGTTGGTTTTGGGATTATGTTGTATATTATTGTCCAGCGTGCCCGCCGTGATGATGCGGAAGAGCAGTCTGAGAAAGAACAGGAATTGGAAACAAGCCAGAAAGCGGACCCGGAAGAGCGTGAATCAAGTCCATCATCCAGCCGATGAATTTTTTCTGAATCCTCCCTGGAAACTTGTCTTTGGAGCCGGGGGATTTTTGCTGGTCGGGGTATGTGCCTTGCTTCGTTTGAGTGAGTTTGGCGCCGCGGAGAAGGCCCCTGCCTGCCGTGCGGCCCTGGTTTTGGCGGGTTTTGCGGGCGCGGCGGGTCTTTGGCCGATTGTGACGGGCTGGGGGAAAAGCGGGTGGCGGATTGTCGGGGGGATTCTGGCGGGGGGGCTGATTCGCTTGTTGCTTACTCCGGTGGGGATTGTTATAATTTTCGCTTTTACCGAGATCGACCGGATGTGGCTGCTGGTGTACCTGGGGATCGCGTATGTGCTGTTCCTGGGGACGGATACGGCGGTCGGGGTCTGGATGCTGAAACGCATACACTGGAATGACGATGAAGTGGGTGTCCATGGAAATCTATGGAACTGTGTTGGCGATTAATCCGCTGCAGGATGTCTCGAGCAAGACACTGTTTACGGTGCACCTCGGGGGCCTGGATCTGGCGTTTACCAATCACATGTTCATGGTGATGCTGTCGGCGCTGGTTTTGATGATTGTGCTTCCGCTGAGTGTTCGGAGCCGCCGTGGTTTTGTGCCGCGGGGGTTTACGAATGTGATCGAGACGATCTGTGTTTTTCTGCGTGAGGATGTGGCCCGTCCGTTTCTGAAAGACCGGACGGATGTTTACATCGGCGTGTTGTGGAGCTTGTTCTTTTTTATTTTGACGATGAACCTGCTGGGAATGGTTCCGCTGGATAAGATCATCTGGTTTTTTACTCGGAAAGAGAACCATCTTGGGGGGGCGGCGACGGCGAACCTGTACGTGACGGGGGCTTTGGCGCTGTCTTCGTTTGTGGTGTTTCACCTGGCGGGGTTTTGGGAGGGGGGGTTTTGGCATTACGGGGCGACGCTGGCTCCGAAGGTGCCGTGGCCGGTGATGCCGTTTATTTTCCTGATGGAGCTGCTGAGTACGTTTGTGCGGATGTTTTCGCTGGCGATTCGACTGTTTGCTAATATTCTTGCCGGTCATATTCTGCTGGCGATGCTGCTTGGCTTTATTGTTGTGTTTAAGACGTTTCTGGCGGCGGGTCCGTCGATTTTGATGGCGCTGGGGACGAGTTTGCTGGAGCTTTTTGTGGCGTTTTTGCAGGCGTATATATTTACGTTTTTGACGGCGATCTTTATCGGGTTTGCCATCAGCGAAGAACATTAAAGGAAATGAATTGACGGAATTTGAAATGGAGGTT
>JAHDQI010000372.1 GCA_018433925.1 Phycisphaerae bacterium
CAAGTCAGAAAACCTGCCTGAGATCCGAAACGCGTAAGTAGGTTTCTCGCGATTGGAACGCTGCGCACCCCATGCGGATATTCGGCCCTGGGCGGAAGATTATCCAAATGACGGACACAGAACGAACAAGCCGTTGCTTCCAATGCGGGAGCGGCGGCTTTTTTTATTGCGCCGCCGTGGGATGCCCTCGCGATCAGGGCAGAAGAAACGCAGGAAACGGAGGTGAACGGACAGTCGGAATCGTTTTGATGAAGGGTCATAGAACTATTCATAAGGAAACATCTGGTTTTGGAGAATACGATGAAAAGACAATGGATCTATTACTTTTGTGTGATGGGATTGAGTGTATCGGCTTTCGCCGGTATCGATTTTGACGATGTGATTGTGGAATACTGGGCCGGGCAGGGCGACAACGAGGCGCTGATTGTGCTGGATTTTGACGAGGATCTCAGTTTTGCCTTCGGGTACAAATGGGACGGTCAGAAGACCAGTTATGATGCGCTGCTGGCCCTCGATGCTTATTCGTCCGCTTTTGGCATGACTTCTCATTGGGATGACGGGGTCAGCGGCTATCTGATTGACGACCTAAATTACCTGGGGACGACCAAGCGAGGCGGCTCCTGGAGTTTCTTTACGGCTTCTGACGGCCTGGATTGGTCGTCGAGTTGGGTTGGGGCCTCGGATCGAGACCTGGTCGACGGGGCCTGGGACGGCTGGTCCAGCGGCGAGTGGGTCTGGGTGGGTCCGGGCGACTGGGACTGGGCCTTTACGGGGACAGTGACCACGCCGACGGTTCCGGAACCGACCGGCCTGGCACTGCTTGGCCTGGGAAGCATTGCCGTTTTGAGAAAACGTTCATAGGAATCCCGGCGGGGGCCGGACGGGTGAGCGTCCGGCTCCTGTTTTCAAAAACCAGTGGAAATAAAGTATGAAAAAAAGACGCTTTTTCGTGGTTGTGCTTTTGTTCGCGGCTGTCGGCAGTGTGGCGTCCGGGTATGTGTATGATCCCAACGACTTTGCTGTAGAGGTGGCGGCGTATGTGCCGGGAACCGGGCTACCGAAAGACAATTATACAAACCAGCCCTTTGATAATCCTTTCAACGCGCTGGGCAGGCCTACCGTGGATACGTTCGGCGACGGAACGGCCGCACCCGGCGGGCAGGTTGTGCCGGTGCTGCCGGTCTATCCTCCCTGGCGTTTGACCGAGGTGGTCAGCATTGGTTTTGGAGGGCATTTGATCCTGAAATTCGGCCATCCGGTTTCGGATGATATCAACAACCCGTATGGGAAAGACCTGATTGTCTTCGGCAATTCGTTCCAGCAGATCAATGGCGAAGAGTACTGGCTGGCCGGGGATCCCCGGCAGATGATTACGCGAAACAAGGGATGTACCCGTGAGCCGGCCGTGATCAGCGTCAGCCAGGACGGACAGTCCTGGTTTACGTTTACGATGGACCCGGAATACCGTGAAAATCCGGATTTTTCCGATCCGAACTTTCCGGGACAGTATGGGTTTCTGGGCGATTTTTACGCGGATGGTTTTGCCCCGACGCTTGGGCGGATTTACGATCCCAATTCGGCCGACTGCGCGGGCGATCCGAATTGCGGGTATTGGGGCGAGCTGACGGACCCGACGCGGCCGCTGGATCCGGCGGTCCTGGAGACAGATTTGCGCAATACTTCGCTGGCGGAGATTTGCCTGCTGTATGGAGACTCCGCGGGGGGGACGGCGCTGGATATTGCCCAGTTCGATCTGCCGGCTGATCCGCAGACCGGGAGAAAATGGATTCAATACATTCGGTTTGACAACCCGAGAACTTCGGGGGCTACGCCTGAAATTGACGCGGTGGCGGATGTGGCTTGCTGCGGAGACTGGAAACGTCCCTGTATTCCGGGGGATATCAATCGTGACAATCGGGTCGATCTGGCCGATCTGACGGAGCTGAGCCGACAGTGGCTGGTCGGCACGGAGCATGAGGCGGCGACGGAATGAAGACGAAGGCGTTTACATTGCTTGAACTGCTGGTTGTGCTGGCCTGTATCGCGGTGCTGATGGGGATCCTGCTGCCTTCCCTGAAAGAAGCCCGCGCCCAGGGCAGCTCGGTGCTGTGCCTGAGTAAATTGCGTCAGTGTTCCCTCGCGGCCTCGGCTTATACGGGGTGCTATGACGGCTTTTATCCCATGAGTTATCAAACGGAGGCATCGGCTGATCTGAGCCGCATAGAGACCCGCGCCTGGGACTATATTACCACGCGGCAGTGGCGGGACGGCCAGCCCTCTGTCAGCGTTCTGCCCGGCATTCTCTGGCAAAGCGGGGATTGTATGGAGATTCAGCAGTGCCCGTCTTTTCGGGGGACGAGCAACGCCGGCGCCGAACCGTTTACCGGATACAATTACAACACCAGTTATATCGGCCACGGCAGCGCTGAAAGCATTCCGCAGCCGGCCCGGTACAACGAGGTAAGAAGTCCCGCCCGGACGGCTCTGTTCGGAGACGGGGAATATTCGGAGGGAGCCAACAAATTCATGCGTGCCCCGTGGGCCAATCCCGGGGATCTGAGTTTCAGCGGACGCTACGCGGGTACTCAGGGATTTCGTCACAGAGGCCAAACCAATGTCGCTTTTTGTGACGGGCACGCGGAGACCCTGAAAGAATGCTTTACCGAGACCTATCCGGAAGACCAGGAGATGATCGGGGAGGGAACGGGCTTTCTTTCGCCGGATAATCGCCTGTATGATTTGAAGTAAATTCCGCAAAATCTTCTTTTTTGTTTGGCCGGGTTCCGGTATTTTACGGCCATGAAGATCAGGGCTGTCGGTCAAATCGGGACGTATCTTCGCAGGGAGCTTGTGGCCCGGACGGCTTCTTTGTCATGCCTTCTGTGGCCGGGGCAGTGTCGAATTTGCCGGTGTCCCCTGGAAGAGGACGCATCGGTTTTGTGTGCGAACTGCTGGCGAGAGCTGTCCGCTTCCCTGGGGCATTTTTACTGCCGGCGGTGCGGGCGGACGGTCAGTCCCTACGGTTTGCTTGGGGAAGGGTGCGGTCACTGCGCGCAGGAGAAGATCGCTTATGACGGGCTTCTTCGTGTCGGGCTTTATCAGTCGGTTTTGCGGGACCTAATTCTGCGGTTGAAGTTTCATGAAGCCACTGAGTTTGGGGACCTGCTCGGCGATATGCTGCGGGCCGTATTTGAGACGCGGCCGTGGAGTGAGTCAATCGATTACCTGGTTCCGGTTCCGCTGCATTGGCGACGTCGGCTGGAGCGGGGATTTAACCAGGCGTTTCTGCTGGCCAACCAGCTCAGGACTTTTGGTGTTCCCATTTGCCGTGACCTGGTGCGGATTCGCTATACGCGGAGGCAATGGGATCTGAATCCGGCGCAGCGCAGGCGGAATGTGAAGGGGGCCTTTGCGGTTCGGCGGGACCACCGGTTTGAGGATAAGATCGTCTGCCTTGTGGACGATATCACCACCAGCGGGGCGACGCTGAGTGAATGCGCCAGGGTACTGAAACAGGCCGGGGCTGAGAAGGTCTATGCGATTGTCCTGGCGTTTGCCGAGGCGGTCGAATAAAATTTTGGTTTTGACAAAAAAAAGGAGTCTTGTTATACTTTAAACAACTATTACAGGAGAAATTTTATCTTAAAATAAAGGAGGGTACGATGAAGAAGGGTCGCTTTTTATTTTCTTTAATCCCGCTATTGATTATCGCATTTATCTGTTTGTCGGTTCCGGTTCTGGCTGGGCCTGTGGATTCGGATGCGGCCGGACGGGCCGCGTCGGGCTGGCTTCGGCAGAATCCGGTTCCGATGAATACCGCCATGGCCGATCAGGTCGCTTCCATTCACGCCTTTGCCGGGGCGAAAGAGACGCTGTATTACGCGGTTTCTCTTGAGCCGGAGGGATTTGTCATCGTCTCGGCCGACGATGAACTGGAACCGGTCGTTGCCTTCTGCTCCCGGGGGCGGTATGTGTCTGACCCGGCCAATCCGCTGACGGCTTTGCTTGAGCAGGATCTGGCCGGCCGAAAAGAGGCCCTGCGACTGGCGAAAAAAGCCGGTACACTTGCCAAAGAACGCAAGGAAAAGCAAAGCAAGTGGGATACCCTGCTTGTTTTGTCGAAAGACGATTCGCCGCTGGTGACCAAAGGGCTTGGGGGGCTTTCGGATGTGCGGGTATCGCCGCTGCTGGAGAGCCAGTGGGATCAGGGGGATGCCTATGGCGGACCCTGTTATAACTACTATACGCCCAACCACTATCCGACCGGCTGCGTGGCGACGGCGATGGCGCAGGTTATCCGTTATTATGAGTATCCGACGGCGGGGATCGGCTATTTGCCGTATACGATTTATGTCAGCGGGTCTTCGCAGACGACCTACACGCTCGGCGGCAACGGGGCGGGGGGGCCGTATGTGTGGTCGCTGATGCCGCCGGTGCCGACGGCCGCGATCACCACGGCGCAGCGGCAGGCCATCGGGGCCCTGTGTCATGATGTGGGGGCTTCCGTACATATGAACTACGGCTCGCTAAGTTCTTCGGCCTCCCTGTCGGATGCGAAAGAGGCCCTGCTGGATGTCTTTGACTATTCCGATGCTGTCTATGGGATTGGACAATACGGCAATAACCTCCCTTCGGCCACCCTGCACAAGATGATCAATCCGGGTCTGGATGCGTCGATGCCTTCGATTCTCGGTGTGACCCGGACAGGCGGGGGACATGCGGTGATTGCGGACGGTTACGGATATCAATCGGGTACGCTGTATCATCATATCAACATGGGCTGGGGCGGTTCGGACAACGTCTGGTATGCCCTGCCGCTGATCGATGCCTACCATACTTATACTTCGGTCAATGAGTGCATTTATAATGTCTACACAAGCGGCGGCGGGGAGATCATCAGCGGGCGGATTCTCAGTCAAGTGGGGCTGCCGGTGGAAGGGGTGATGGTGTCGGCCTATTACGGAGCTGCCCTGGTGCGGCAGGCCACGTCCAACGCCAAAGGCATCTACGCCCTGGCCGGCCTGACCTCTTCGCGGACGTATTCGGTTCGGCCGACCAAGGCGGGATACAATATAACGGCTCGCAATGTGAGCGTCGGCAGCAGCCAGGATAATTATTCGTATCAGCAGCCCGTCTGCGGCAATGTCTGGGGAGCCGACTTTACGGCCGAAAGCGCCGGGCCGCCGGTTGCGTATGACCAGACGTTTTTGCTTACGGATGCCAATGATCTATATATTCCCCTGTTGGCGACTGATGACGGCCTGCCCAATCCTCCGGGGGCCCTTGAATACACCCTTACCTCGCTTCCGGAGCACGGCCGGCTGTATGATCCCAATGTCGGCGAAATCCTGACGGTTCCTTATGTGCTGGAGGATCCCGATCACCGGGTCTGGTATGTGCCCTGTGCCTATTACAACGGAACGGACGATTTTTCTTTTACCGTTCATGACGGAGCCGGCGCATCGGACCCGGCCGTGATCACAGTTAACATAGACCGTTCCACGGAAATCACGGTGGAAAGCAGCGTTATAGATCAACGTATTATTAATGAGCCCCTTCAAGCCAGTGCGCATGACGGCCGGACTCAAGTGATTTACAATTCCAGTGAAGTCGGCGGCGCCCGGTTATTGACGGATTTGGCGCTGAATGTCTACACGGTTCCGGGCGGAACGCTGAACAATTTCAGGATTCGTATGAAGCATACGCCCAAGTCAAAATACAACACTGTCAGCGATAATTTTGAGAATACCGGCTGGACGGAGGTGTATCTGGCCAATGAGACTTTTACGCAGACCGGCTGGTATACTTTCCATTTTCAGACGCCGTTTGCCTACGACGGCATAAACCACCTGATGATCGATTTTCTCTTTGATAATACTTCCTCTGTGGGAGCCGGTGTTGCGATCTTTTGCCTGGACCACACAAATGATGTTCGGATCTTTTGTGCAGAGTCGAACAGTTCGCACGGTGATCCGCGATACTGGACGAAAAGTCTGCTTGGCGGAATCAGTTATTACAGCGGCGGTTTTCTCTCGCTGAAGCTGAAGGGCGTGCCTTTGGCAGAGCCGCTGGAGGGGGATATTTCGTGTGACTGCCGGGTGAATCTGCGGGATCTGGCCTTGCTGTCAAGGGCGTGGATGAGCTCGTTGGGCGATTCCAATTATGATCCGGCCTGCGATATCTCGCCGGTTGGCGACAACCAGATCACCCTGGATGACCTGGGCGTGGTTGCGGAAAACTGGATGACGGTGTACGGACAGTAGCGGCTGAATCGGTTTTTCTTCGATTTCTTTAAAAGGCGGAATTATTTTCCGCCTTTTTTATTGTTGCCAAACGCTGACTTTTGACGAAATCTTGTATAATAAAGTCTTCTTTTTTTACGGAATGCAGTCACGTGGTCAAAGGATTTCGACAAATCGCGTTTTTGACGGTCATCAGCCGTGTCCTCGGCATGGTGCGGGATATGTCGTTTGCCTATTTTTTCGGTCGGGGGGCGCTGTTTGACGCGTGGGCGATTGCGTTTAAGATTCCAAACCTTTCCCGTCGTATTTTCGGAGAGGGAGCGGCCGCGTCTTCCTTTATTCCCGTTTATAGCCAGGAACTGGAGACCCATCCGCGGCAGGCCGGCCGGCTGGCCAATACGGTTTTGACGGCCGTGTTTTCGCTGCTGACGGTCCTTGTGCTTGTCATCTGGCTGGGTATTTGGGGGTATTTACAGGTCGGGGCGGAACTGGAGGAAACCCGCCGGATGCTCAAACTGACCTCGATTATGCTGCCTTATATGGTGATGATCTGTTCGGTGGCGATTCTCGGCGGGATTTTGAACAGCCATCGGCATTTCGCGGCTCCGGCGTTGGCGCCTGTGGTTTTGAATGTGTTCCTGATTGCCGCGCTTGTTTTATCCGGCCTTTTTCTGCGATGGCCGAAGGAGAAGATGCTTTATTTTACGGCCTGGGCAGTTCTGGCCGTGGGGATCGGCCAGATGCTTCTTTTGATGATTCCCATGAAACGGTACGGGGTAACGCTGCGGCCTGACTGGGACATTCGGTCCGAGGGGGTTCGCCGGATTCTGGGTTTGATGGGGCCGATGATCCTCGGCCTGACGGCCACGCAGATTAATACGCTGGCTGATGATGTGATCGCCAAGTGCCTGTCCGGTTCCGCGGAAAAAGGGGAGACGTTTCTGCTGCTGGGCCAGACCCTGCGCTATCCGGTCTGGGCGGGAACGGTTTCGGGGTTGTTTTATGCCCAGCGGCTTTACCAGTTTCCCCTTGGGGTGCTCGGCATTTCGCTGGCGACGGCGATTTACCCGGTGCTGAGCCGAAGCGCGGTCCGCGAGGACAAGACGGAATTGATAGACACCATTCGGCGGGGGATCGGCGGGGCCTTGTTTATTGCACTGCCGGCCACCGCGGGGATCATCCTGGTCGGGCGGCCGCTTGTACGGGTCATCTTTCAACGGGGCGAATTTACGGCGGCCGACACCTCGACGACGGCCGTGATCCTGTATTTTTACGCGATTGGGCTGTGCGGTTATTTCTGCCAGCAGATCGTCACACGGGTGCATTATTCGCTGGGGCGGTCGCGGCCGCCGGCGATGACGGCGGTGTTGGCCGTGGGGATCAATGTCTGCCTGAATCTGCTGCTGATCTGGCCGATGGGAGCGGCCGGGCTGGCCCTGTCCACGGCGATCTGCTCCTATATTCAGGTGATTATCCTGCTGGTTCTGCTGCGGCGACAAATGGGAACGGAAATCCTTCGGGGACTTCGGGCCTGTGTTCTCAAGACGGTGTTTGGAACGATTTGCCTGCTGCTGGCCGGGGGGGCGGGATTATGGCTGCTGAGAGGCAGGCCGAGCACGGCGGTTTTTGATTTGGCGCGAATCTGCATTCTGGTTCCGCTTTGCGGAGGGGTTTTTCTGCTGATTGCCCGGCTGAGCCGAAACGAAATGCTTGGGCTTTTGACCGGGCGGCGGGACAGTCGGGACTAAGCGGCCGAGATTGAAATAAAAGATTATGTTTATAGAGATTTGACGGGCTTGAGAGAATGGATTATAATGCAAGTATGATGAAACGGCTTTTTCTATTAGTCATGGCGATTGCGATGGGGCAGGCAGCGGCAGGGCAGAGCGTCCCATCGGACTCTTTGTATTCCCCGGCGGCCGCGGCTTTGATGTCAAAGGTCGGCATGGACGCTTATGCCGCCGATCCTTACGAGGAACAGACCGTCGAGGTTACCATGACGTTTCTGGAGAGCTCCCTGTCGCTGGATGAACAGATCGGCACGTCGTGGGAGAATCTCTTAAAGGTGTCGGCTTCGGGCATGGCCCATGCGAGGGATTATTCCATCCAGATCCGCGACGCCCTGCGTCATTATGTGGATCAGCGGTCCAACCTGGCGGTGATAGACCAGGCGGTGGCTTATTTGCTGGGGCGGCTGAATACGCGGGCGGAGCGGGAAGAAATGCTTGCCAAGCTGCTGAATATTTACCAGGATCGAAATCTCGCGCTGGTTTCTGAACTTTTAACCCAAATGGCCCTGCTGGAACTGGAGCGGGCGGATTTTCAGGGGGCTTATCAGCATTTGGCGGGGGCGTATCGGGCCAACCCTTATAATGCGCTGGCGTTTTCAAAGCTGGTTGAACTGAATGATGTTTCCGAGTCGCAAATGTCGCCGGTCCTCTTTGTGGTCCAGCTTCGCCGCGGTCTGGAAGCCAATCCGTTTGATTTGGATATTGCCCTGGCGTATGCGGATCTTTTGCGGCAGGTTGAATTGTTTGAGTCTGCTCAAAAGGCCTATCAATACGCGGCCGATCTGCATGCCTTTGTGTATCCGGGCCAGCCGCAGCCGATTGACATTCTGCTGCCCTGGTCGCTGTGTGCATTTCAGTCTGAACGAAGTCAGGGCCAGTGTGTTGTCCTGGCCGATCAGGCCCAATCAGACGGCCGTTTCAGCCTGCCTCTTGAGGCGGCGGCCGGTCTGGCACTGGTGCAAATGGGCCGTCCGGAAGCCGGTCAGCAGCGGCTGGAAACAGCGGCCCGGCAAGCGGCCGAACGGATCAAGCAAAACACCGGTGATGTTCTTGCGGAACAGCTCTGCTGGTTTACCTGTTTTGCTCTTGCGGACCCTGAACGGGCCCTTGCGTGGGGCCACGAGGCGATTTCTCAGCGTCCTGATGCTCCTCAGACACGGGCGCTTTTTGCGTATGCCCTGGTCAGCAACGGGCAGGATGAACTGGCCCGGGAGTATCTTCCGGAGCCGGTCGCTGACGACCCGGTGGCGCTGTTTGCGAAGGCCAGGATACTTTTGAATGAAGACAAACCGTCGGAGGCGCTTCCGCTTTTGAAAAGAGTGGTTGAACGGGGTCCGGAAACCCTGATTGCCCAGCGGGCTGATGCCGTATTGAAAGCGAATCACTCCGAGTATGTCTCCGCGATTGTTCCTTCCCAGGTGCTGACGGTTTTGACCAATGAATTTGGCGAAGAGGCGGTGGCGCAGTTTCTGCCGATTTCCCGCCTGCTGAAAGCCAAACTGAGCATCAGCGGCTCTGAATATCTGTACGGCAGTGATTTGCAGGCCAGCATTGTCATCGAAAATATCGGCCCTCGAAGACTGATTCTCCGGAATACCGGGATGTTTACCGGCCGGGTTCGGATCGATGCGGAGGTGCGCGGCGATATCCAGCAGTCGATTCCCTCGGTCGTGTCCACCGAGATTCGCCCGGGCCGCGTGGTGGCTCCGGGGGAACATGCTTCCATGTCGGTGGATTTAATGAGCGGTCCGCTTCGCACCCTGCTGCGGACCTATCCGCAGGCCTCTCTGGATATTGAGTTTACGCTGTGGCTTGATCCGGTTGAGGATGCGCTGGGCAAAACGCAAAATCGATGGAGCGATCTGGCGCCGGATCGGCAACGGATCAAACGCCGCGGTATTGAACTGACACGGGATTTTCTGATGCAGCGGCTCAGCGGGGTTGCCCGCGGGCAGGAAGGGCAGAAGTATCGATCCGCGGAATTGTTTACCGGGCTATTGGCCGAACAGCATGCCGCCCGGCAGGGTCAGGTGGGCTATCGTTTTGTGCAGGCCCAGCCGGCGCTGCTGCTGGACGCGATTCGCCGGCTGCTGGCTGATGAGGACTGGCTGACTCGACTGCAAACCCTTTCTACTTTTACGGATGTCACGGTGTCGATGGACGGTTCTCTGCTGGGTTCCATCGCGGAAAATCTTTCGCATGACCGCTGGCCGGTTCGGCTGATGGCTCTGTATATTCTCAGTAGAACTCATTCGGATAATTTTGAACAGGTCCTGGACTGGCACGCGAAGCATGATCCTTCTTCTTTGACTCGCCAAATGGCCGCCGCGCTTGGCGGCCGGCAAGCGTCCGAGCGAGGGACGGCTGTCGCGGAGACTACGCCCTGAACACTGTTTAAGAATACGAATTGCCTATCCGCTATTATTTGAGAAAGAATATGAATTTCAGGGGGGATTCCCTGTCTGCCGTGGTTAGGATTTTCATTTCTCATAAATTTTCGAACCCCAAAAATTCGTTTTTTGCTATTGCAGAGGATTGCAAAGGCAAGAAAAGACTTTCAAACAACTGAAAAAAATGGTAGAAAAGGAATACTTACGGGGTTTCTAATCCAAACAAGAGAATCCGGAGATAGAAAGGAGATAAGTATGATCCTTGGCAGGATGCTGAAAATGGGAATGGTTGGCGGGGGTCCGGGGGCGTTTATCGGAGAAGTACATCGCAAGGCGGCCCGGATGGACGGGCAGATCGAACTGGTGGGCGGGGCTTTTGATATCAATCCGAGAAAATCCAAGCAAATGAGCAAAGCCCTCTATCTTGATCCCAAACGATGCTACCGAACCTATGAGGAGTTAATCGAACGAGAGTTGAAGCTGCCGGAAGGGGAGCGGATGGATTTTGTGGCGGTGACCACCCCCAATAACTGGCATTTTCCGATTGCAAAGGCCTGCCTTGAAGCGGGATTTCATGTGATGTGCGAAAAGCCGATGACGATTTCAGTCAAAGAAGCCAAAGAACTGGTTAAGATTGTTCGGAAAACCCGCAGGGTGTTTGGCCTGATGCATAATTATACCGGGTATCCGATGGTCAAACTGGCACGCGACATGGTCAAGAAGGGGGATTTGGGAAAGATAAGAAAGATTGTTGTGCAATATCCGCAGGGCTGGCTGGCTACGGCTATTGAAAAAACCGGTCAGCAGCAGGCCTCGTGGCGTACCGATCCCAAGCAGAGCGGCGGCAGCGGCTGCGGCGGGGATATCGGGACTCACGCGGAAAACCTGGCGGAGTATATTACCGGTCTTAAAATGACGCATTTGTGCGCGGAACTGACCACGTTTGTCAAGGGCCGCCGGCTGGATGATGATGTCAACTGTCTTGTGAAATTTACAGGCGGCGTGAAAGGGGTTCTTCATGCCAGCCAGGTTTCGGTCGGCGAGGAAAAT
>JAHDQI010000439.1 GCA_018433925.1 Phycisphaerae bacterium
TACTTTACGCCACGGCCGCCCCTACGTATCCTATATTGTCCTGGCCGATCTGATCCGCACCGGCTGGCCCATCAAATAAGGAGATGGCATGACATTGAATCAGTTTCCTGAAAAAAAATGGTATTTGTATGATAACACCACTGGCAGTATTGTTCTTAAACATCCTTACAGCCGGGGAATGGAAGTCTTATGCCCTTATTGCAGCAAACCCCTTGCTGTCGAAAACTACCGAGCCGAATGCTGTGAAAATCAATTCAAAACCGGATTCGGAGAGATCCATCAGGTTCAGCCTGTCGGCAAACATAGTAAAATGACGGGGCGTGGCTGGCAAAGTTTACGGCCATTTACGGCCTGACCCCCGTCAAAATCGAAATTGTGGAAAATTCAGTGAAATAGAGATCCTCAGCAAAGTCAAAACTGTCAAAAAAAGGAAATAGGAAATAGAATATGTTCAACCCTGAAAAGCCCTATAATGAATTGCCTTTATTGCCGCCGAAGGTCGAATTGGAGACACCGGCGGTGATGAAACAATTAGTTCAAAGTCACAAGGTCCTGGCGGAATTGAAAGGATATGTAAAGACCTTGCCCAACGAAGAGGTACTGCTGCATTCGATTGTTCTTCAGGAAGCCAAGGACAGTTCCGCCATTGAGAATATTGTTACAACGCACGATGAATTATTTCAGGGCTTAACGCTCACGCAGAATATCTCTCCGCAGGTCAAAGAAGTTCTGAATTATCGTTCGGCATTACTGGAAGGGTATGGCGTTCTGAATAAAAGAGGCCTTCTTTCCACTAACGGTATCATAGCCATTCAGGAACGCCTGGAATGCAATCGGGCAGGCATCCGGAAACTTCCGGGTACGGCTTTGAAAAATGACCGAACCGGAGCCATTGTCTATACGCCTCCGGATCATCCTCAGGCCATCCAGCGGCTCATGAAGAATCTGGAGGAATATCTGAACACCGCACTGGGGCAAACCGATCCTCTGATCAAAATGGCCATTGCTCATTATCAATTCGAGTCGATCCATCCGTTTTATGATGGGAACGGCCGCACCGGCCGTATTGTCAATGTCTTGTATCTGATCCTTGAAAAACTGCTTTCCTCCCCGATTTTATACCTGAGCCGGTATATCATCAGGAATAAGGCCGCCTATTACCGCCTGCTGCAGGAAGTCAGAACGAAAAACGCATGGGTGCAGTGGGTTTTATACATGCTCAGGGCCGTAGAGGAAACAAGCACAGGAACCCTTCAGTTGATTGATGCCATCCGCCAGGCCATGGACGA
>JAHDQI010000082.1 GCA_018433925.1 Phycisphaerae bacterium
GGCCGGCCAGTTGCGCGAAATTTATCAAAAAATCGATCAGCTCGAAAAAACAGAGGTCAAAAGCATCGAGTATGTAAGTTATGCGGAGCAGTTCGGGCCGTGGGCGATGGCGGCCCTGGCGGCGCTGGGTTTTGAGATTATTGCGGGCGCCACAATCTTTCGAAAAAGTCCCTGAGGGAAACAGGCATGACGTTTGGTAATTACGACGCATTTTTGCTGTTGTTTGTGCTGGCTTTTGCCGTGCTGCCGGTTTATGTGTGGGCGTTTTGGCAGCGCCAGCGAATGCTCAAAACGCTGGCCGAGCCGGGACTGCTGCCTGTGATTAACGACTCAGTAAGCGTTTCCCGGCTGGTCCTCAAGGCCCTTTTGCTCATGGCTGCCTTTGCCCTGATTATCGCGGGCCTGACCCGTCCAAAGTGGAATCCCCGCGTTCGCGAGATCAGGCGGCAGGGGCGTGATGTTGTCATTCTGCTGGATACTTCCCGATCCATGCTGGCCGAAGATATCAGGCCCAATCGTCTCGAGCGAGCCAAACTGGCGATTGTGGACCTGATGGAACGCATTGAGGGAGACCGGATCGGCCTGGTGACATTTGCCGGCAGCAGCAGTGTCAAATGCCCCCTGACACAGGATTATGCGTTTTTCCGCCTGGCCCTCGAAAATATCACCACCGAAAGCGCTCCCCGAGGCGGAACCAACATCGGCGATGCGATTCGAAACGCCGCCCAGGAGGTCTTCGATGAGCAGATAAAGGAATATAAGGATCTGATTCTGATTACCGACTGTGATGATCTGGAAGGCAGTTTTCCCGTGGAAGCGGCCAGGCAGGCGGGCCAGAACGGCATCCGGATCATTGCCGCCGGACTCGGCGATCCCGATCAGGGTGCCCGCATTCCCGTTGTCTCACAGGACGGCACGAGGGCTTTTTTGAAATACAACGGGCAGGAGATATGGACGAAACTGAATGAGCCGATCCTGCGTCAGATTGCCGCTTCCACGCCGGGTGGAGCGTATATCCCGGTTCGGACGGGGGCTTTTGATCTGGGACAGATTTATGAAAACCTGGTTCGTCAGGCCGAAAAAAGAGAACTGGAAGAAGCGGCCGTGATCGAATATGATGAAAAATTCCAGATTTTTCTGGCTCTGGCCTTTGTATTGCTTGTCAGTGAAGGGTGGATTCGTGAATATAAAAAATAACATCTTGCTTTCGATAGCAGTATTATCTTTCATGACGGCATCCTTGCGAGCTGATTCAGTCCGACAGCTTGTTAAAGAGGGCAACAAGGCCTATTCCCGGATGGATTATGAAGCGGCGGCGCAGTACTATGATCAGGCGATTGAACGGGACCCCGGGGCTACGGAAGCGCGATACAACAAGGCCAATGCCCTATACAGACAGGGGCGTCTGGATGAGGCCATCGAGCAATATCAGCGGGTCGCCGCTGAAAGCCGCGACCCGACGCTAGCCGCCAACGCCAAATATAATCTCGGCAATGCCTGTTTTCGGCAGGGCTCACAGCAGGCCGAGCAGAACCCGCAATTGGCCATCGAGAAACTTGAAAACAGCGTGGACGCATGGAGACAGGCACAGGACCTCCAGCCGCAAAATAAAAAAGCCGCCAAAAATATCGAGATCGCCAAACTAACCATCCAGCAGATCAAAGAAATGCTTGAGCAACAGCAGCAACAGCAGCAACAGCAACAACAGCAACAACAGCAGGACCAGAAGGATCAGCAGCAGGATAAAGACCCGCAGCAGGACAATCAGCAGCAACAGGAACAGCAACAGGAGCAGGAGCAGGAACAAGAGCAGGAACAACAACAGGAGCAGGAACAACAGCAGCAGGAGCAGTCTGAGTCGCAGGAAACAGAGTCGCAGCCAATGGATGCGGCTGAAGCCACGGCGGAGGAAATCCTGAAACAGGAGGAAAAAGACAAGGAACGAAGAAAAATATATATACGTGCACAGCAGCCCGTCGAAAAGGACTGGTAACGTGAAAACAGTCAGGAATAACAGCATGTTTTTATT
Organism: Phycisphaerae bacterium; assembly: GCA_018433925.1. Lineage (GTDB taxonomy): Bacteria > Planctomycetota > Phycisphaerae > Sedimentisphaerales > Anaerohalosphaeraceae > JAHDQI01. The sequence continues at coordinate 2,030 of JAHDQI010000082.1, forward strand.
GACGGCTCTGGCTTTTTTGTCCGCCGCGGCCGTTTCGCAGGTGCAGGTATCTGCTTCTGTTGATACGTCTCGTCCGATTTATCTCGGCACTCAGTTTTCTTACAGCATTACCATAGAAAACGGAGAAGCTCCCCAGCATGTCAACCTGGCTCCGCTCAGTGAGTTTCATCCATCCGGTCCTTCGCAGCAAAGCCGCACCTCGATTGTCAACGGCCGTGTCTCCAGTTCCGTCGTCCTCAGTTATGCCCTGACGGCTCCGCGGCTTGGCACTGTCACGATCCCTGCGGTGGAGGTCGCCGTACAGGGGCAAACCTATCGTACCCGTCCTGTCACGGTCAGGGTGGTTCAGCCCGGACAAACACAGCAAATGGACATCGAGATGGCCCTTTCTGAGCAGGAGTGCTATGTCGGCCAGCCGATTCTTCTGACCGTTTCATTCTATGTCTGGCTTGATATTGCTCGCGAAGAGGCCATTGCGAATATCCAGATAAACATTCCGGTTCTTGAATCGTCTTCCTTTTATGTTGAAGACCCCGACGCCCTTCCCTTTGCCGGCACACAGACCGCCCTGATCGTCAATGGTCAACGGCAGATCATGGTACAGGATCGGGCAGACCATAAGGGCGTAAGTTGCGTGCGGGTTCGTTTGGCTAAAATCCTGATTCCCAGGCAGCCGGGTACAATCGAGTTTGAGCCGGCCGCGGCCGGTGCCGATATTGCTGTCGGCCGACAGCGCAGCGGCCGTGATCCGTTCTTTGATGACTTTTTCCGGCCGCGTTACGAATACCAGCGTTTCGGATGCTCTTCCGAGCCGCTTCAATTGTCGGTTCAGCCGCTTCCTACGGAAGGCAGGCCCGATGGTTTTTACGGGCTGGTCGGTCGTTATACCATCGAAGCAGAGGCCTCCCCGACACAGGTACATGTCGGCGATCCCATCACGCTGACAATTCGGATTGGAGGAAGCCGCTATCTTAAGCCCGTTCAGTGGCCTGACCTGGAGGCAATTCCAGGCCTGATAGAGGATTTCAAAATTCCTTCCGAACGCGCGGATGCCGAAATAACCGATTCGCAAAAGGTGTTTTCACAGACGATTCGTGCCGCCCATGAAAATGTAAAAGAAATCCCGCCCATTCCGCTCAGTTTTTTCGACATAGTCAAAAAACAATATACGACGATCCGAACCCGGGCGATTCCGCTGGAGGTTGCCCCGACGCGAATCGTCACACAGGCCGATGTCGAAAGCCGCGGTTTCAGTTCCCCAAGTAGGCAGATCGCAGCGGTCCGGGAAGGCCTCTCGGCCAATATCACCGGCCCTGAGGCGCTTGTCAATCAGCATGTGACCCTTCTTTCGGCCGCTGCCAGTCCCCTGGTCCTGATTCTCTGGTTCGGTCCTCTGTCGGTCTGGCTGCTGAGCGTGCTCTACAAATTCTCAGTCCGCACCAGTCCGCAGCGGCGGGCTGCCAAACGCCGCCGCACGGCCGCCAATCGAGCGATTCATTCCGTTCGCACGGCCGAAAAACAAGACTCTGCGGCGCCGGTTCTCGGCTTGGCCCTGAAACAGTATATTGCTGACAAACTGAACAAATCGGCCGGCGCCCTGACCGCGAGCGAGTGCGAATCGCTGCTGAGCCGGGCCGGTGCCGATGCTCAAAGCGCCGGCCGATACCGACAAATGATGGATACCCTTGAAGCCGCCGAGTACAGCCCGACGCCGTATCTGTTTACGAAAGAACAAAAGGAGACCATGATCCGCCTTATTCGGGAGATCGAAAAACAAATCCAATGAACGCCAAAACAAAGAAATATGGCTGGGTAGCAGGGGTTTTCGTATTGACGGTCGTTCTGGCTGCGGAGGCCTCAATGTCGAGGGACGAGATCATTCTTGCCTTTGCGGAGGCCAACCGGGCCTTTCAGCAGGCCAATGAAAGCACCCAGGATCCGCAACAGGCCCGGCGTCTTTATGAACAGGCCATTCTCGGATATGAAAAGATCATCGAAGACGGCGGCATTCAAAATGCCAAACTGTATTACAATCTGGCCAATGCCTATATGCTTAGCGAAGATCTCGGCAGGGCGATCCTGAATTACCGTCGAGCCCGCCGGCTGGCCCCGGAGGATCCGAAAATTCTGAAAAATCTCAATTTCGCGCGAAGCCGACGGATTGATCAAATTCCTGTTCCGGCCGAAAAACGGGTACTCAGCCGGCTGTTTTTCTGGCATTATGAGTGGTCGCTGAAAACACGGCTGCGGATCGGCGGGCTGTCGCTGGCCCTGTTGTGTCTCTGGTTGACCGTCCGTACCTGGACTTCCCGGCTGCCTGCCGTACCGGCGTTATATGTGGTTCTGCTTGCAATCGTGATCGGGATGGCTGGTTCAATCGCGGGCCGGCAGGTCACCGGCGGCCGCATGCGAGACGGCGTCATTATAACCCCCTCCGTTGTCGCCCGGCAGGGAGATGGGATGAATTATGCCGAAAGTTTCACGGAACCGCTCCACGCCGGTACCGAGTTTGAACTGATGCAGCGGCGGGGGGGGTGGCTGCAAATTCGGCTTGCCGACGGCTCCGAGGCCTGGATACTGGATTCGGCAGCAGAGTTAATCTAAACGGCAGTCCCCGCCCGGTTTCTTCCGGATTCGTAAAATCGCGTACAAGACCACCGAAATCAGCACAAGAGTCCCGCCCAGAATCGCCCACGGTCCCGGCCGTTCCCCAATCAGAAAAAAGACCCAGATGGGATTGAGAATCGGCTCAATAATCGGAACCATAATCGCCTCGAGGGCCGTGACACGTGGAATAGCCCGGGAATAAAAAAGATACGAAAAACCCAACTGAAAGACGCCCAGAAAAACAAGCCCAAGTCGGCTTCTCAGGTCCTCTGACGCCCCGTCAAAGAAAAAAGGAATTGTCAGTGCAACGACCAAGAGATTGCCCAGAAAAATAGAGCCGAGCGGGAAGGCGCTTTTCTGTTTTCGCATGGCCAGAATCATCACGGCAAATGAAATCCCGCTCAGCACTGCCAGCAGATTACCCCGGAGATGTCCGGGACTCAATCGATCCAAAAAGAAGAAAACCAGGCCTGCCATCGCTGCGGTCATCAGCAGGATTTCGTGTTTCCTGATGCGTTCGCCGAGGACCGGTACGCTCAAAATTGCCACATAGACCGGCGCCGTGTACTGAAGCAGAATCGCATTGGCCGCAGTGGTCATTTTTGTGGACGTGACATAGAGAATGACCGTGGCTGCGTAGGCCAGGGCCCCGACGATCTGGACCGCCGAAAAGGTCAAATGCCTCCGCCGAAGAATCGGCAGCAGCACACCGGCCGCCAGCAGGCACCGGCTTCCCGCGATGGCCGGGGCGTTCCACTGGATCCATTTTACAAGCACCCCGCCTGTGCTCCACAGCAGGGCCGTCAGTGCGAGCAGTCCGATTGCTCGAATGTGTTCATAAGATCGACGGGCTTCCATTCAAATGTCCTATAATCAACACGTATTTCTTTGCTCCTGAGAAGCGTACCTTTGTTTTACTGTCCAAGGCTCTGGAAAAACGCATACCGTATCGCCGGGTCGGTTAAAAAACAATGCAAATCCGATAAGGGCCTCCTCGGCCTCAAATTTTAGCAATTTGCTTTTGGGTCTTCTGTTTACAAGGCGGGACAATTTCGGTATAGTACAGGCCGTTATTCAAAATCTTAAAACCGTATTATTGGTAGAGAACAATGTCTGACTTTATTGAACCATCCTCGCGAATCAAGCGGTTGCCGCCGTATCTCTTTGGGCGGCTGAACGCCCTCAAACTGGAAAAAAGGCGTCAGGATATCGATATTATCGACCTCGGAATGGGCAATCCCATGGACGGCGCCCCCGATCTGGTCATTGATAAACTCTGCGAGGCAGCGCACGACCCGCGCAATCACCGCTATAGCGCTTCGAAAGGAATCTATAATCTTCGCCGTGAAATGGCTCTGAAATACGAGCGGAACTGGGGTGTTTCGCTTGACCCGGAGACGGAGGTGCTGGCAACCATCGGTTCCAAGGAGGGCTTCAGCCACATGTGTCTTGCGATGATGAGCCCGGGAGACACGGCGGTTGTCCCTGACCCGGCCTTTCCGATCCATATTTACGGGGTAGTGCTGGCCGGCGGCAATGTCATTACGGTGCCGCTGGGCAACGACCAGCAGTTTCTCAAAACGATTGCGATGGTTTGTGAGCATCTGTTTCCGCGGCCCAAGCTGCTGATCCTGAACTATCCGCACAATCCGACGGCGATGACGGTGGATGAGGGCTTTTTTGAAACCGTTGTGGATCTGGCCAAACGCTTCAATATCGCGGTCATCCATGATTTCGCCTATGGTGAGACTTGCTTTGACGGGTATAAGGCGCCGAGCTTTCTTTCGGTCAAAGGAGCCAAAGATGTCGGCGTAGAGTTTACCACCCTCAGCAAGCCCTACGGTATGGCGGGCTTTCGGATCGGTTTTGTCGCGGGCAACCGGAAGATGCTCGATGCGCTGGCGACCATAAAGGGATATTATGACTACGGCATTTTTCAGCCGATTCAGATCGCCAGCATTATCGCTATGCGGCACTGCCAGGAACAGATCATCATCCAGAACGAAAAATACCGGATCCGCCGGGATGTGGTCTGCCAGGGATTGCGTCGCATCGGGTGGGAGGTCGAAGTTCCGCGGGCCTCGATGTTTGTCTGGACGAAGGTCCCGCAGGAACATTCCAGGGGCAAAGGCAGTATTGATTTTGCGATGGAGCTGCTTGATAACGCCTATGTGGCGATTGCTCCCGGCCGTGCATTCGGTGAGAACGGCGAGCATTATATGCGGATCGCTCTGGTGGAAAATGAGCACCGACTGCGCCAGGCGATTCGGAATATCGGACGTTATATCCAGGGAAAATCAGTTCCCGGAAAGCGCAAAAAGGCCGCCCGATAGCCCGTGGGGAGCTTCTGACGGCCGGTCCTTAACGTTTTGTTTTTTTGCTGAAAACGGCGTTTTTTATGGGTCCTCGTTAAACCGGGGGGCTTGGCGGAATCGGCAGATGGTAAGCGGGCGAAAATTTTTAAAAATTTTTTGAAGATTATCCTTGACTTTCCGGCGGGGATATGGTTTAATGATTCTATCATCCAGATATGGGGAGGATGAGGAAGGTAATGCCATCGGAAGAGAGTGCTTTTTGAACGTGTTTTGTAGTACCATTTTTTAACAGCATATTTGTCTGCGGATGTAAGGACACATCTTACCGTTCGAAGTGGGGGAGGAGTTGGACACTTAATCCTGAGGAAGAGGAATACACAAGACAGGGAATTTCTGCGCCGTGTGCGGGGAAAGTCCGTTTTGACAAGTGTATAACTCGGCTTCGGAAAGCTTGTTCAGCTCCGACGACAAGCAATCCTGGTTTGAGTTTCAAATTGTGTGCGTGTGATGTGTGTGTGTGAGTAGTAGTACAGTTTTGTTGTACGTTTTTTTAACCAGGAATGTGTTTTTATTTAAGGGGAGACTATGAAACCGATTCAAACGCGATGGTTTGCAGTCTTGATTGCAGCGTTGCTGGTTTCTCCCACAGTTTCGGCAGGGATTGCTGATTTAGGAACGAACCCGCAGGCATTCCAGTATGATTTTGGGTTAATTGAGGTCAACTGTACGGTGTACAATTTCGGCAGTATGTATTTGTACACCTACGAGTTGGTCAATTCGCCCCAAAACACAGAGAGTGCAAGCTGGTTTTCCGTAGCGCTGAAGCCCGGAGTCGATATTGTTTCGATCGGCTATGACTACAGCACCACGGATGTCGTTCCTGTCCTATGGCACGATATAGGAACCCCGATTAGCAGCATTGATGCCCAATTTCAGAATCCCATTGATCCCGGAGAGTCATCCACTACCCTTTTCTACATCAGTTCCCAGGGGCCTTCCTTAACATCGGCCAGTCTGGGCGGATCGTCGAACGGGCAGACTTTTGTGCATTACAATGCGATGACGTCTCCGGTGCCTGAACCGGCAACGGTTTGTATTCTCGCGGCGGGCGCTTGTCTGTGCCTGCGGCGCAGAAAGTAAGTGAAGTCTGAGTATGAGTATGTGTACTACTGGTAAAAGTGGGTTTTTTAGAGGAGGTCATTATGGCCCTGAGGACAAGTAGTGTACTGTTTGTGATGATCCTGGTTCTGTTTGCGGCCGCAGGGACGCAGGCGGGACTAACGCATCTTCCGAGTACCGGGCAGGAAGGTTCGATCTATTCCGGCATTTCCTCCATTCTGGGTCCGCGGATTGAATTCGCTGTCTTTGATACACAAAGCAGCCAGTACGCGGGAATCAACGAAATGGATGTGGAAAGTCAGGGACGCTATGTGTATGTCTACGAAATCTTTAACACCTATTTTTCAGAAATCACCTATTTCAATATTTACGGAATAGGCGAAGGTGCGATTGATTCCGATGACAGCATCGGCACCCTCGATGACGGCGACGGAGTGGATGCGGAGTCGTATTACTTCAATTCCGATTACTCCAAAGCTACCTGGCTGTTTGGCGAGGGAACTTTGGTGAAAGGAGAAGACTCGGTTTTTCTGATTGTTCAAAGCGACAGCAGTTGGGTGGCGGGCACCTATGATTTCAAGGCCGACGATGAACTGGCGGCGCCGGGGCCCAATGATCCGGACCCCACAATCCCGGAACCCGCGACTCTCATGATTCTGTCAGTAGGTGGTCTGCTGGCATTGAAAAAAGCAAAACCGTAAGGATTCCGTTTCCTGTTTTATGTATGCCAACGAATGTACATAGACAATTTGACGGGGGGACTCCAATGACGGAAATAGGACGAAATCAGTTTTCAGCAGGTTACCCGATTTGCCGTACAGTGGCCTTGTTACTGCTGATTTTAGCGGTGGCAGCTACAGTCCGGGCGGATGAAAACGGATATGCCGTCCTGATCGAACAAAGCCCGATTCACGCGGGTACGGTAAATCCCGGCCTGGGCGTGCACAAGGCGGATATCGGAAGTACGATAACGCTGACGGCCATGCCCAAGCCGGGATACCGTTTTTTATACTGGCTGGGCGATGTCAACAGCCCGGCCAGCATGTCCACCCAAGTCAGGATGGACGCACCGAAGATTGTTGTGGCTGTTTATGAGCGGGATGAATTCGAACTGCCCCTGCCGGAGATGGATGAAGGAAACCTCGCCGGCGCACCGCGAGGCGGGGCCATGCGTAACGGCACCTCCCTGCGAGGCAGCAGTTCCATGATGGCGTTTTACCCCGAGTATGATTACTTGCCCTTCTTTTTCCGGTCTTCCGAACAGCCCGATATCCAAAACGATCCGCTTCCGGTATCGGACGGTGGAATTGTAGTCCCGGGCGGAAACAACACGAATCCGGAACCAGCTCCGGAACCAGCTACGTTGTGTCTCTTGGCCGCCGGTTTTGTCCTGCTTCGAGGCAGGCGACGCGGACGCGTTTCGCGTTAATTCAGACGGCCAAACCAAAGGATGTGCGAACTTATGATTCGTTCTACACTGGAGCGTTAAGGAAAAGACACACGTTCGTTGGCACTGGAGGAGGTGTTGTGGATATGGCCGAGTGTCCCCGGATACTCGGCTATATTCGTTTTCGGACAGGACTGCGATTGGGTTGATTTTTATTTCAATTCTTTAATTTTAAGTCCCTGTTATATATGAGCTTAGAGCCGGTCCATCTCAGAATCTTCCGAAAAAGTTCAAATCTCGAAACAAATGCTCTTTTTCAGGCGTCTATATAAACAAGGACAGGGTCTGTAAGAGAACTTGTTTCTCGGCCGCTGGCCGTGTATAGTAACACGTTTCAGGGCGATTCTTGTTTTTTCACGGATTATGAGTAATAAAGCCCTTCAAATTGGAGAAATTGGGAAGCATAAGGTGACGCAGGTGCGAAGGCGAATCGGTCAGGTTCTTTGTGAGCAGGGAATTGTCAGCCAGCCCCAATTGGCGGCGGCCCTCGAGGCCCAGCAGCAAAACAAGAAACAAATCGGCCAGATTTTGCTTGAATCCGGCGTTATCAGCACACGGCAGCTTATGGAAGCCCTTGTGGAA
>JAHDQI010000435.1 GCA_018433925.1 Phycisphaerae bacterium
ATAGAGGCGGTGTTGCACAAACGCTTCGAAAATTCGGAGTTTCAAACGGCGCGGGAATGACGTAACCATAAGCCGGGTAAGGGGTAAAAAATATTTTAAAAATCTGGATTTTGGGTCTGTTGGGGGTCGCGCAAACGCTTCGATGTGGACGATATGGATCGAGAACAAACGAAGAAGTTTAAATGAAGAAAAGGGACTTTGAATGGTTGATTTTCGGAGTTCAAGTTTGAGTTGAACCGGGCAGGCAGATGATGAAAAATGAATTGGTGGTTTTTTGGTTCTGCCGGCGATCCATTTTTGTGCCGTCCCTGTGACGAGCACGTACCGGAGACGAGTCTATCACACTCAACCGGCGTGTGTCCGGCATTCATCATTTCTTCAGTTCTGTCCTAATCAAAGAGAGGGATGTTGTTCTCTCTTTATGTTTTCTCCGGCTGCCCGATTTGCAGTAATGTCGCGGATCGCGAGGATCACCGCCGCGGCCGAGACGAACAGCAGCGGTATATGGCCAAATCGAGAAAAGACTGTTACGGATTCATAGATCGGCAGGTCGGCCGTGATCCAGCCGGGACCCCGGAGATCGTGGTCCTTGGCTGCCAGGACGATTCCTGTTGCGTCAATGGCCGCGCTGATGCCGTTGGCAGCGCCTCGTACGATGGCGTATTTTCCTTCGATGGCCCGCGCCCGGACGGCTTGCAGGTGCGCATTCTTAATGGTCTGCCAGTCCGCCGTGGGACAGAGGACTATCGGAGTTTTGTACCGGCCGTAGTATCGTGTCAGGCGGGCGAAGTTATCGTCCTGGCAGATCATGCCTCCGACGGAGATTCCCTCGACCTCGATTGTTTTCAAGTCGCCGTCCCCGTTCCAGCCCGGCTCAAACGGGGTCAGGCAGGTTTTGGTGTACTCGGTTTCGACCTGTCCCTTCGGGGCCATAAAAAACATCCGGTTTTTGTTTTCGTCGATGTTGAAATAGCCGACCGCCAGCCAGAGTTTGTTGTCCCGCGCGATTCGGCTGAAGCGCTCCATCCAGAAATCCCGCTGGTGGCCGGCGATATAAAAGCCCAGTTCGCCGGTGGTAAAGATCCTGGCGCCTTCCTGTGCGGCCTGGCGGGCGGGGGCGGCAAAGAATTGTTCGAATCCTTCGGGAGTATGCGGATCGACCTCGGATGTGCGGTCGTCAAACACCCAGCCCGCCGCAGCAACGCGAAGATATCGGATGGGTTTTTGAAACCAGATTCTACTATTGATTGTACTCAATACAAGAATAAGCATAACCATGGCAAGTCCTGCCTGTTTTCGTTTCGAAGCATTGACGATGAAATGAGCCGTTAAACCCTGCAAGGTTCCGATGATCAACAGAACCCCACTGATGCCGGTGATGGAGATAAACTGGATCAGGAAGGGCAGGCCCGTCCAACTGCGGGCCAAAGACTGAGCCATTCCCCAGAACGGGACGGTCGTGTAATTGGTCCAGTCCAGCAGGGCCCAGCTTGCCCCGACCGCCAACGGTCCGAAAAGGATTGAACGCGGAAGAAAAAGGGCGCAGGACAGACACAGCACAATCAGCAAAAGCGTAAACCAGACCAGCAGAATCATTGTGATTGGGATCGGCATTCGCAGCGTGATCATCTGGGGGATGGTAAACACAAGCCCCATATAAAGCCCCGCGACGGCCGCGGCGCCGGGCTTTGGCTCTTGCAGGATACAAATCATCACCGGCAGCAGGGCAAGAAGCTGCAGGATACACAGCGGCCCGTAATAATTGCCCGCTATCAGCAGTAGGCCTCCAACCGCGCCCGCGATTCGGTATCTCATCCATACCCTATTCATGAGGACCTCCTTTCGCGTGTTTGTTATCCTCTATATAGTTAATATATTAACAAATAAGGCAAAAATAAGTACTCTCTCATTTCCTGTTTATTTTTTGAATTTACAGGTTCGCGCGGATTTTTCCGCAGATTTGAATCAAGTGTTTGAATTCCCTTTCGGTCAGGCCGCTGGTGATTCGCCGCATTTCTTTTCCATAGAGGGGATCGACGCGGTTGACCCGCGTGGCGCCTATGGCCGTCAGGACGATGTGGTTGGTCCGCCGATCTTTCGGGTCCCCGGTTCGTTTGACCAGCCCGGCTTTTTCCAGCCGGTCCACCAGGCCGGTGATATTGGCGCGGTTGACCAGCATCATCTTGCTAAGCCGTGCCTGGCTGAGATCCTCCCGCCGGCCCTGGTACTTGAGCAGCATCAGCAGGTTAAACTGCACATCCGTCAGGCCGAACTGCCGCAGGAATTCGGTGCCCCATTTCCGAATCATCGCCCCGGTCAAATAGAGATTGAGCAGGGCTTCGTGTTCAGCGAAGGCAAACGGTTTGGACAGGTTTAATTCTTCCTTTAATCCCATTGGGAAACCCCTATTATGTTCACATATAAACAATACACCTAAAAACAATTTGTGTCAAGAAAATTCCGGAAAATAATACAAGATTTATGCGGTCGGCTATTTTAAATGCAGACCTCTGTTTCTACCCCTGATTTTCGTTTTGTTTGTTTTTGATCTCCCTATCGAGTTTCAGGATGTGGCGCTGGGTTCGGTAGATGATGACGGCGAGGGCGAGCCAGAAAGC
>JAHDQI010000272.1 GCA_018433925.1 Phycisphaerae bacterium
GACCAGCGTTCCGTGCTTATAGCCCCGCGCCGGATGAACGATCAGATCATGCTGTTTATTGACGACGAGGAGATAGTCATCTTCATACAATACATCCAGCGGGATGTCTTCCGGGATCAATTCCCGCAGTTCGCGAGGCGGCAGGATCAGGTCGATCTCATCCCCGGCGTTAAGCTGGCAGCTCGGCTTGGCCGGCCTGCCGTTGACGTTGACTCCCTGCTCCTTAATCAGTTTTTGCAGACGGGTCCGGCTGAAGTGGCTGAACCGGCCGCACAAATATTTATCCAGCCGCCGAAACTTGAGATTGGACCCGACCCGAAAGCGAAGTTGCTGGCCGGCCAGTTCTTCCAGATCCCCCGCTGTCTCCTCCGCCGCCAAGTCCGGCGATTCTTCCAAAAACGGCTCGGCGGGAACATCGGATGGGTTGTGTTGATCAGGGGCGGTCATGGACTTAGGGAGTATCCGATTCAGCGGCCCCGGTTTCCGTCGGCGGGGCAGCGATGGATTCATCCGCTCGCATGGACGGCAGTGTGCTTTCTTCCGCGGCCGCTTCCTGTGTTATTGTCTCGACGGCCTCTTCAGCCGACGGCTCTTCTTCGCCCTCCACAAAGACGACCTTGGACGCGTTGTCATCCAGCGAGGCCATCCGGCGCTGGGCCTGTTCGATGACGGCCGTGGCTTCATATTCCGCGGTGGCCTCTATTTTCTCATAAATCCGCCGGGCTTCCGCGTAGTCTCCGGCCTCTTCGGCACACAGTCCCAACCCCAGTTCCGCCAGTCCCCTGAGGGTCGGCGACTCGGCTTTTTTATAGGCCTCTTCGCAGGCCGTGCGGGCCCTCGAAAGATTCGCCGAGATCATATCCGCGGTGACATCCGGCCGAATATGAAGTTCCGCTCGCAGCAGTTCCGATCCTTCAAGCAGGGCCAGAGCCGCCAGGTCGGCATGGTCGGTGGTCTGGGCGGCATCTTCAAGGTCCTCAATCGCGGTGGCCAATGACGCCACGGCAGGTCCGCCCTCGGTATCCTGGGCGGCCGCCGCAAGCGATTCGCGGGCCATCTGGATCTTCGACATCATCGCCGACTCTTCCGCAAACGAGGTTTGCTTGCGCATCCGGCTGTACAGGGGAATGACAATCAGAGCCACAAGGATCAGGATAACCCCAATGATTTGATTGGAATATTTCCGGGCAAATTCGGGAAGATTCCCGATGAAATCGACCAGTTCATTGCTTTTTAATTCATGACGATGTTCTGCATCCATAAATCAATCCTCTTTTCTATCTTAAGGTCTGCGCGATCGGCCGGACGAAGCCGACCGCCTGCTCCGAAATACAGGCATAAACAGGCATTATAGAAAGTTTACTTTTGACATGCAACAGATCTTTACGGATACTGGCAGGTCCTTGCCCAAGGGGCGGGAAAAAAACCCGTTAAACGGACCTGAAATAAGGATGTCAAATATGCAAAATACCTTTTGCCGTGCACTTTGTGCAGAGATTTTCATGGTCTGCATGCTTGCGGCCGTGGCCGCGGCAAACTGGGATCCAGGCCGGCATATCTCTGTGGAGGAAATTGAGCCGGGCATGGAGGCCTGGTGCCTGACCGTTCTGGAGGGAACGGCCGTACAAAAATTTCCGCTGAAGGTGCTCAGTATTGTCCGAAATGCAGACCCCGGACGCGATTTTATCCTTGTCATGGGCACAGATGAGGTTTTTAAGCATGTCGGATCGGTCCAGGGATGCAGCGGATCACCGGTATATATCGAGGGCCGACTGGCCGGAGCGCTGGCCGCCGGCTGGGGACAGGCCGTCGACCCGCTCTATCTGGTTCGTCCCATTAAAGACATGCTCGAAATCGAGGAGGCCGCCGAGCCCGCGGGTTCGGCGGTGTTTACAGCCGAGATAACGGATCTGCTTGATCCGGATTCGGCTCAAAAGCGATATCTCGAGGCAATGAAAAAGACACTTTCCAATCGCCGGTCGCTGCTCCCGTTGGCCGCCTCCGTGCCGGATTCGGCGCTGGAACCGTTGCGGCCGGCCTTTCAGGCGCTCGGGATCCAGCCCGTCCCCGGGGCGTCTGCGGAGACATCGGCCCAGGCGCAATCCGATCCCGAGCAGTTGCGGATTGTTCCCGGCGGAGTCCTGGCCGTGCCCCTGTGCAGCGGAGATATCTCTCTCTCGGCCGTGGGCACCGCCACCGAGGTCATCGACGATACAGTCTTCGGCTTCGGCCATAACCTGCTCGGCTATGGAGCCATCGAACTGCCCCTCTCAGCCGGCCGGGTGCATACGACCGTAGCCAGTCGGGCAATCTCGTTCAAATTTGCTTCTCCCGGACCCATTCTCGGTACGCTGACCACCGATCGGGCAACCGGCGTTCGCGGCCGAATCGGCAAAATGCCGCCCCTGGTGCCCATGACTATTCATCTCCGGCGACAGGATATATCCGAGCCGCGAGAATTTCATTGTCAGCTTGCTGTCAACCAGTCCCTTACGCCGCTGCTTGTGCGGGTAGCCCTGCTGGGGGCCGCCGATGTGTATGGCGGATTTCCTCCCGAACATTCCATTGAATATGATATGAACCTCCGCCTGGTTGGGCAGGATCCGATTTGCTTTTCCAATGTCAGCACGGACGCGGAAATAATCGAGGCCTCATCCGAGGCCGCCACGGTTGTGTCGCTGCTGATGAACAATTCCTACCAGCCGGTCGAGATTGAGCAAATCGAGATCTCTTTCCGTATGCAGCCGCGAACCCGACAGGCGGAAATCTGGTCCGTTGATCTGTCCGATACAACGCTCAAGCCCGGCCGGTGGCTGACGGCCGACGTCGTGCTTCAGTCGCATCGTACCGAAAAAATCGTTCAGCCGGTTCGTTTGCAGATCCCGCCCGATCTGGAGCCGGGTCAGTACGTGCTTCAGATTCTTTCCTACAGTGAATACATGGCCTTTCAGCGAAAGGCCGCGCCCTATCGCTTCGTGGCCGAAGACCTGCCGTCCATGCTCGAGGCGGTTCGCCGCATCCTGAAAACCCCCCGCAACCGCCTTGTGGCCGTCCTGCAGCTTGGCCCCGGCGGGATCGCGATCCGCCACCGGCAGCTTCCCGATCTGCCCGCAAGCCGCGCCATTCTTCTTCAGGATGACCGGCGTTTTACACCCGCTGTGGCGATCCAGCGGTGGGTGCAGACCGAAACCCCGACGGACCTGATCCCCTCCGGAAACATAACTGTTCAGATAACCGTGGAACCGTAAAGGAATTGTACATGAAACGTATGGACCTGAGTAACGCCTTCAGCCGGACCCTGATTGTCGGACTTCTCTTGCTTCCGCTTCCGGCTCGCGCGGTCACCTCCGTGATTACCCGGCACGCGCAAAGTGAAGAGTTCTTAAAAGGCAAGATCGAAAACATCATGGTCGATTCGGAGGGCACGCTCCGGCTGGCCCGCAGGGCCGAAACGCAGATTGCGACCAGGGACCTGATCGGGGTCTGGACAATCAACACCATGCTGGCCGAAGCCGACGGAGCGATCTATTGCGGAACCAGTCCCAACGGCACAATTTTCAAGCGAACCCGCGGACAGACGGAGGTATTGTACCCGACTGAAACAAAGGCGCCGAGCGATCCGAACGCGGCCAAAACGGCCCTGATTCGCAATGAACACGTTTTCGCGATGGCTTTCGACGCGGGCGGACGCCTCCTGGCCGGCATCAGCGGAGACAGTGCCCGCCTGATCCGCTTTGATAAGGAACCCAGGGTATTGTTTACCTCCGAGACAGACCGCTACATCTATGCGATTGTGCTCGATGAAGAAGGGGCCATCTATTTTGCCACCGGCCCGCAGGGCAATATTTATCGCCTGCCCCCCTTTGGCGGTTCCGCCGAGCTCGTCTTTACCAGCCGCGACAAAAACGTCCTGTCTCTGGCCCTGGCCCCGGATGGGACGTTGCTGGCCGGCACCGACACCCGCGGATTGGTCTATCGAATTGAGGCAACGGAAAAAACAGCCCGCGTGATCTATGACAGCGGCCGGCAGGAAATTACCGCCCTGGCCACGGACGAGAAAGGCAACGTGTACCTGGCCGCCTCCAGCGTAGCCGCCGTGGCGGGCAAGATTGACTCGGCCTCGCAGGCCCTCTCCAAGTCGCCGGGACGGCCGGAGGTTCGGATAGCTTCCGAGGGCTCTTCCGATGGGCTTTCACTGGCCACGGCCAACACATCGGGCGACGAAAAACCAACCCCGCCTGCCGCACCGCCGCCCCCGCCGACACCATCCGGACCCAAATCCGCCAGCAGCATTTATCGCATCAGCCCGGAAGGATTTGTGACGGAAATTTTGTCGGACAAGGTGATTTTTTACGCCTTGCTCTACACGGATGGCAAGCTGCTGGCCGCGACGGGCAACCAGGGCCGCCTCTTCGAAATCGACCCGGCCACGGAGCGGCGTGCCATTATGTATCAGGATGAAAAATCCGCGCAGATTACCGCCGTCGTCACAGGGTCGGAAGATCTGCTGCTGGCGCTGTCCAATCCGGCCCAGGTGATCTCCCTCTCCGGGCAGCTTGCCCCGCAAGGCACGTATACCTCCGATATCATCGATGCCGGCCAGCCCGCCCGATGGGGAAAATTACAGGCCGATGCGCGTATTCCCGATGGCAGCGCCATCCGCTTTTCGGCCCGAAGCGGCAATGTCAAAGACCCCAACGACCCGACCTTTTCCCCCTGGAGTCCTGAAACAGAACTGACCGCCCCGGCCGACCTGAACTGTCCGGTAGCCCGTTATCTGCAATATCGGCTGGTCTTGGACCGCGGAACGAACCCCGCCGGGCCGATCCTGCGCGAAGCGGCGGTGGCCCACAGCATCCCCAACCTGCCCCCGCAGGTTCTGTCCGTTCAGACCCAGCCAGGCAAAGACAAGCAAAAGCCCGGCATCCTGCAAATCGCCGCCCGGGCCGAAGATGAAAACAAAGACACCCTCGTGTACCATTTCCACTTTCGCCGACAGGGCCGGCAAAACTGGATTAAGCTCGAGACCGACAGCGCCAAACCCCTCTACGAATGGGATACCCGCACCGTCGAGGACGGCAGGTACGAGGTGCGCATCACCGCCGATGACAAGCGATCCAACAGCCCGCAGGAGGCCCTGACCGGCTCCCGCATCAGCGATCCGATTGTCATTGACAACACGCCCCCGACCATCGAGGAGGTCTATCTCGAGGCAGCCGGCCGGACGCTGACCGTGCGCTTTCGCGCTGTCGATCTCTTCTCCGCCATCGGCCAGGCGCAATTTACCATCGACAGCAGCGAGGACTGGATCGGCCTGATGCCGGAAGATTCCGTATTCGATACAACGGAGGAGTGGATCACGCTGCGGAAGACCGATCTGGAGCCCGGCGATCATGTGCTGGCCCTCGCGGTCAGCGACGATCCCGGCAATAGTCGTTATCAAACGTTTGATTTTGCGATTCCCCCGGACACCCGATGATGCGGTCCATTCCATTTGAACAGATTGTTCAGACCACCGCCGACCTCTGCGTTCAGGCCGCGTATGAGCTGCCCGACGATGTCGTCGCGGCCGTCCAAAAAGCCCGGCAGGCCGAATCCAATCCCGCGGCTCGGCAAATCCTTGCCCAATTACTCGAAAACGCCGAGATCGCCGCCGGCCAGCGCATCCCCCTCTGCCAGGATACCGGCCTGACCGTTGTGTTCATCGAGATGGGGCAGGACGTAAAGATCGAATCGCCCGCCGGCCAGCCCCCAAGGACCCTGACAGAGGCGATTCAGAACGGCGTAGCCAAAGGATATGAAGAAGGGGCGATGAGAAAGAGCATCGTAGCCGAACCGCTAAACCGCCGCCTCAATACACAAACCAATACCCCCGCGACGATTCACCTGCGGCTGGGGGCCGGCGACCGGCTCAAAATCACCGTCATGCTCAAGGGCGGCGGCTGTGAAAACAAAAGCCGGTTCCACATGTTTCACCCCACCGAACCCCGCCAAACAGTCTGCCGGTGGATTATCGACGGGGTCAAAAACGCCGGCGCCAACGCCTGCCCGCCCTTTGTCGTGGGTGTCGGCCTCGGCGGAGACTTTGAATCCTGCTGCATCCTCAGCAAATATGCCCTGCTGCGCGAAATCGGCGTCCCTCATGCCGACCCTTATTATGCGAAGATGGAGGCCGATCTCCTGCGGGCCGTCAATACCGACGGACCGGGTCCGCAGGGCCTCGGCGGCGATACCACCGCCCTGGCCGTACACATTGAAACGGCCCCCTGCCACATCGCCTCCCTGCCCGCGGCAGTCAACATCGAGTGCCATTCCCACCGCCACAAAACCGCCCTGCTCTAACCCCCCCTAAAAACCCCGGCAAAATCGCCACGCCTCTCTCCGCGAAACCAAAAATCATAACTCTCCCCCCGCAGACCATGAAGGGGGCCTTCATAAGAATCTCAGATCTCAGATCTCAAATTTCAAATTTCAAATCCCCCCCTCCAAAACCGCCAACATCTCCGGCCCGTCCAAATAGCCCGATTCTTTTTATCCTTCATCACTCGTATCCCCCAACGCCTCCAACTCAAAAAGCCCCGTCCCCAGCCGGCTCTTTGCCCCCAGATACCCC
>JAHDQI010000120.1 GCA_018433925.1 Phycisphaerae bacterium
ACGAAGCCCCGTCCATACGGACAGACTTGAAGCTCAAATGATTCGAGGTCTGTTCTCTCCCCCGATTGAGGGACAATCCTTTCTGCTGGCCAATGGGACGGAGAGCCAATGGCGCAGAATCACGGCGGATGCAGACGGTTGGTTTTCCGATGATGCGAAAGGGGGGTATCTTTATGCGGTATACATCAGCGATTGTGATCGGGTGATGTATTTGCATATGATGGGCAATAGCATGGTGTATGTAAACGGAAAGCCGCGTGTGGGCAGTCGTTATCAATATCAGGATGTTCAGAATCCCTGGGAGCCAAGCTTTGATATTGTGAAATTGCCGATTTGGATCAGGGAGGGGGTTAATGAGTTTTTGTTTAAACGGGCTTGGCGTTCTGGGGGGCGAGTAAAGGCGGAGCTAATCGAACCGAAATCAGAAGTGATGATCCAGCCGGCGGATATCACGTTGCCGGATTTGCGAATGGGGGAGCCGGTGAATACAATGGGGGCCGTTGTGGTTAGCAATGCCGGCCAAACGGATCGGGATGGCCTGGTAATTCAGGTAACTTGGCCAAGCGGACAGCAAACAGTAACCCATCTGCCTCGGATCCCTGCAATGAGCATCCGTAAAATCAAATTTGACCTGATCCATAAACAATCTCCGCTGTCAAAACCGGGATCCTGTACAATCAAATTGACCGTAAAGGATTCAATGGATACGGATGCCTCTATATTGGATTCGATAAAAGTTGAACTGAAAATTGTAGATATTCGCCATCCATATCGCTGTACTTTTCTAAGTCAAATCGATGGGAGTGTGCAGTACTATGCTGTCAATCCTGCTGACCCGATCGATGATGTCCATGAAGGGTTGGCGTTGGTGATCAGCGCTCACGGGGCAGGGGTGGAAGCGATTAACCAGGCCGGGTCATATACGGGTAAAACATGGTGCAATCTTGTTTCGCCGACCAATCGTCGGCCGTATGGCTTCGACTGGGAAGATTGGGGACGGATGGACTTGCTTGAGGTCATGGAAATTGTTAAAAAGAAGTTTCGTCCTGATCCTCGGCGGATTTACCTGACGGGGCATTCGATGGGCGGCCACGGAACATGGATTAATGGATCGACATATCCGGATCAGTTTGCGGCAATCGGCCCCAGCGCCGGCTGGATTAGTTTTCATTCTTATCGCGGAGCCGTAAAACCGGAACTGGCTTCTGCGATGGAAATGATGCTGATGCGGGCCGAAACACCGAGCGATACAATGTCGCTTGCTGAAAATCTCACGCAGAAAGGAATTTATATCATTCACGGCAGTGCTGATGATAACGTACGTCCTGATCAGTCTGCTATGATGATTGAAAATTTGAAACGGTTCCACAAGGATTTTGTCTATTACGAAGAGCCGGGCGCCGGTCACTGGTGGGACGATGACAAGACCGCCGGGGCGGAGTGTGTAGACTGGCCTCCGCTGTTTGATTTTTTTGCTCGTCACTGCCTGCCAAACAGAACCGAAATTCGACAGGTGGATTTTATCACCGCCAATCCGGGTCTTTCGGCCTGGTCGCATTGGGCCGGAATTGAAGCCCAGATCAAACCGATGGAGTTCAGCCGAATTCAGATTCGCTGTAATCCTGCGGACCGTACGTTTATAGGGACAACGGAAAATGTAGCCCGCCTGAGCCTGAAGATGGCTCCTCTTTCCGGAGAGACGGATTTTTGTGTTTGTTTGGATGGTCAATCCCTTGAAAAGATCGCCTGGCCCCTTCAGAAGCAGATATGGCTGGAAAAACAGGAGGGAC
>JAHDQI010000256.1 GCA_018433925.1 Phycisphaerae bacterium
AGAATCTCTTCCGTGACATCTGACGGCTCAAGGGAACTCAGACGCAGCCGCATTAGGCCGGGAATTTGCGCAAGTTGCCTCAATAGGTACGGCAGTTGACTTGGTTGATGAGGGTCCCATCGTTTTCGTCGAGCCGTGTTACGTCCCCATGCACCGAGGAAGATTCCCGTTAAAACAATTTCCGGGTGTCCGGCCGCAACAAGGGAACGGGCCTCCTCAAGGACAATGTCGAGCGGCTTACTCCATAATTGATTGCGGATCTTTGAAATGATGCAGTAGGTACAATAAGCATCGCAGCCGTCCTGAATTTTCAAAAAAGCACGAGTCTGGCCTGAATAAGAATGCAGAGGCCCAAATCGGTCCGGACCACAAATATCCTGTATCTCCGGGTCGTTTTTACACTTGATTTTATCAAGTGAAGCTGGTTTACTACCAGAAAGAGGGTTTTGGGAATTGTTTTTTAATAATACTGAATGCAGCGTATCCAGTAATCGGTTTTTTTGTGATACAAGGATAAGATTGCCAGAGAGGGCGGCCGATTCCTCAGCGGGACCAGCCGGCAGACAGCCGGTAACAATGACAGTCGCGTGGGGATTCTTTTTTTGAGCTTTGCGGATTGATTGCCTGCTTTTGGCGGATGCCGACTGCGTGACACAGCAGGTATTGATGATGACCAGGTCGGCCCGACCGCCCCGCGGAGCAGCGGTGAGGTGGTGGCCGCGAAGCCATTGATCAATTTGCCGGCTTTCGTATTGATTGACTTTACAGCCGAGTGTATGAATGGCAAAGGTTTTCATAAGCCGGTTACTATAGCGTGTCTTACGGGCCGGATGCAAGGTTTTTCGCAGGCCTGGGTGAATGATTTGAACGGGAGAGTATAGCAATGGCCAAAGCGTCACATGGTGTGTGGGCAATTGACATCGGGAGTTGTTCTCTAAAGGCCCTGCGGGTTCGTACGGGCGAGGAGGGGCTTGAGGTTGCCGGTTTTGATTATATTGAGCATGCGAAAATACTGTCAGCGTCAGATATTACGGAAGAGGATCGAGAGAAAACCATCACACAAACCCTGCGCACCTTTCTCGATCAAAATGACGTGGGCAAAGAGGAAGTGGCCCTTTCGATTGCCGGCCAAAGCAGTTTTGCCCGATTCGTAAAGATGCCTCCTGTGGAACCGAAACGGATTCCCAAGATTGTGCCTCTTGAAGCGGTTCAGCAGATTCCCTTTGATATTAACGAGGTGGAATGGGATTGGCAATTGATGAAGAATCCCGACAGTCCGGATACGGAAGTCGGGATTTTCGCGATCAAAAATGAAGTGATCTCAGAGGTCATGGACCATTTTACACGTGAAAATCTTCGTGTAACCTGTGTCCAGATCGCCCCGATGGCGCTGTATAATTATCTGCTTTATGATCGCCAGGATGTTCAGTCGGCCGGGGGAAAGGCCACCATCATTCTGGATATGGGAGCCGAAAATACAACGCTTGTGATTTGTACGAAGGAAACGGTCTGGCAGCGGAGTATCCGGATTGGCGGCAACACCTTTACGGAGGCGATTGCGGATGCCTTTAAGCTTCGTTTTGCGAAGGCCGAGAAACTGAAACGAACCGCCCCGATGAGCAAATACATGCGACAGATTTTTACCGCGATGAAACCGGTGTATACCGATCTGGGCGGAGAAATACAGCGTAGTTTGGGTTTTTATAGTTCCAGTGGAGCAGGGCGAGACAAAGGGTTTTCGAAGATTATCGCATTGGGCGGGGGGATGAAACTGCAGGGATTGACCAAGTACCTGCAGCAGAGTTTGGGGATTCCGGTTATCAAACCGGATTCTTTTGAGCGTCTGACGGTGGCTCCGGAGGTATCGCCGGCGAAGTTTCATGAGAATCTTTCTGACTTCGGAGTGGTTTATGGTCTGGGTGTCCAGTTGCTCGGAGATTCGAAGATCGAGACCAATCTCCTGCCGCGTCGAATCGCGCGGGCGATGACCTGGACCCGCAAGGCCCAGGTTTTTACGGTTGCTG
>JAHDQI010000303.1 GCA_018433925.1 Phycisphaerae bacterium
ATGGGCCGGATTGATATTTTGATTAACGGGGCGGGGGGCAATCGCAAAGAAGCGACGACATCGCCGGATCTTTCGTTTTTTGACCTGCCGGCGAAGGCGATGCGGCAGGTGCTGGATTTGAATTTTATGGGGACGTTTTTGCCCAGCCAGGTTTTTGGAAAGTATTTCGCGAGGGAGAAAAAGGGGATTATTCTGAATGTATCGAGCATGAGCGCTTTTAGCCCGCTGACCAATGTGGGGGGGTATTCGGCGGCCAAGGCGGCGGTGAGCAACTTTACGGAATGGCTGGCGGTGCATCTGTGTCAGCATTATTCGGCGGCGATTCGGGTCAACGCGATTGCGCCGGGGTTTTTCCTGACCAAGCAGAATGAGTTTCTGCTGACGGATGAGAAGACGGGGGAACTGACGGCCCGGGGCCGGACGATTATTGAGCATACGCCGATGGGGCGGTTTGGTTGTCCGGAGGAGCTGTTCGGGGCGGTTCGCTGGCTATTGAGCGATGCGTCGAAGTTTGTGACGGGGATTGTGGTTCCCGTTGACGGGGGCTTTAATGCCTTCAGCGGGGTCTGATGTAACTCCTTTGTAGATAGGGGATTTAGGCGGATATGCTGTATTACGCGAATGAACAAACGGACGGCTCGCTTTCGGGGGAGGCGGTGCGGCAGGGGCTTATGGAGGCCTTTGAGCGGCTGGGGGCGAGAAAGAAAGTGCTGGCGGTACCGCCGGATATTACGCGGCTGCATTCGCAGGCCGGGGCGATTACGAAGATTGCGGCGGATCATTACGGCGAGTCGCTGACGGATATTCTGCCGGCGATCGGGACGCATCGTCCGATGACGGCCGGGGAGATCGGCCGGATGTATCCGGGGCTGCCGGCGGGGCGGTTCCGTGTGCATGACTGGCGGGGGGGGATTGTGACGCTGGGAGAGGTGCCGGGTGATTTTGTGCGGGAGGTCAGCGAGGGGAAGGTGGACTATTGCTGGCCTGCGCAGGTGGATCGGCTGCTGGTCGAGGGGGGGTATGACCTGATTTTGTCCATTGGGCAGGTGGTGCCGCACGAGGTGACGGGGATGGCCAATTATAATAAGAATATTTTGGTCGGGACCGGCGGGGCGGAAGGGATTAACAAGAGCCACTTTCTCGGTGCGGTTTACGGGATGGAACGGATGATGGGGCGGGCAGATACGCCGGTTCGACGGGTGCTGAATTACGCGGCGGAACGGTTTCTGCGGGACTATCCGATTGTGTATGTGCTGACGGTGGTTGACGGGTGCTGCGAAAACGGGCCGGTGCTGCGGGGGCTGTTTGTGGGGGATGACGAGGAGTGTTTCCGGCGGGCGGCGGCCCTTTCGCTGAAGGTCAATTTTACCATGCTGGAGGCGCCGCTGCAGAAGGCGGTGGTGTACCTGGATCCGGAGGAATACAAAAGCACCTGGCTGGGGAACAAGAGCATTTACCGGACGCGGATGGCGATGGCTGACGGGGGGGAGCTGATCGTGCTGGCGCCGGGCCTGGCGGAGTTTGGCGAGGATGCGGAGATTGACCGGCTGATTCGCAAATACGGGTATGTGGGGACTGAGCGGGTGCTTGAACTGGTGCGGGATAATGAAGATCTGCGGGCGAATCTGAGCGCGGCGGCCCATTTGATTCACGGCTCTTCGGAAGGGCGGTTTCGGGTGACGTATTGTCCGGGGGGCGGGCTGAGCCGCGGGGAGATCGAATCGGCGGGTTTGGCGTACGGCGATCTGACGGAGATGATGAAGCAATACAATCCGGAGACCCTGAAAGACGGGTTTGGCACCGTCGGCGGAGAGTCGATTTATTTTATTTCCAATCCGGGGCTGGGCCTGTGGGCGTTCCGGGAACGGTTTTAGGAAGAAAATCAGAAACAACCTTATTTATGTAAACGGAGCAGAATCATGTCAAAAGCGGATATCGGATTGATTGGTTTGGCGGTGATGGGGGAAAACCTGATCTTGAATATGGAAAGCAAGGGCTTTACCGTGGCCTGTTATAACCGGACGGTTTCGAAGGTGGACGATTTTATGAACGGGCGGGCCCAGGGCAAGAACATCATCGGCTGCCATTCGATTGAGGAACTGGCCAAGTCGCTCAAGACGCCGCGCAAGATCATGCTGATGGTCAAGGCGGGCAAGCCGGTGGACGCGTTTATCGAACAGGTGCTGCCGGCGCTGGAGGACGGGGACATTATTATTGACGGCGGCAACAGTCACTTTCCGGATACGATTCGGCGGACTGAGTATGTGGAAAGCCAGGGGAAACTGTATATCGGAACGGGTGTTTCGGGCGGCGAGGAAGGGGCTCTGCTGGGGCCGTCGATTATGCCCGGCGGCAGCCCGGCGGCCTGGGAACATGTCAAGCCGATTTTTCAGAAGATCGCGGCCCAGACGGAAGAAGGGGAGCCGTGCTGCGACTGGGTGGGCGAGAACGGGGCCGGCCATTTTGTGAAGATGGTGCACAACGGGATTGAATACGGCGATATGCAGATGATCTGCGAGACGTATCAGTTGATGAAATACGGCCTGGGGCTGAGCAACGAGCAGATGCATACGGTCTTCGCGGAATGGAATGAGGGGGAGCTGGATTCGTACCTGATTGAAATTACGCGGGACATCCTGGGTTACCAGGATGAAGAAGGCCGTTTCGTGGTGGATTTGATTCTGGATACGGCCGGCCAGAAGGGCACGGGCAAGTGGACGGCGATTGCGGCGCTGGACCTGGGCCAGCCGCTGACGCTGATCGGCGAGGCGGTTTTTGCCCGCTGCCTGTCGGCGCTGAAGGAAGAGCGTGTGGCGGCCTCGAAGTCGCTGACGGGTCCGAAACCGTCGTTTTCGGGCGATCCGAAGAAGATGATCGAAGACCTGCGTCAGGCGCTGTATGCCTCGAAGATTGTCAGTTATGCGCAGGGGTATCAGTTGATGCGTGCGGCGGCGGCCGAGTACGGGTGGAATCTGAACAACGGGGGCATTGCGCTGATGTGGCGCGGGGGGTGCATTATCCGGTCGGTCTTTTTGGGCAAGATCAAGGAGGCGTTTGACCGCAATCCGAAGCTGTCGAACCTGCTGCTGGATCCGTTCTTCAAGGCGGCGGTGGAGAAGGCCCAGGCGGGCTGGCGCCGGGTGATTACGGCGGCGGTTGAGATGGGCATCCCGGTTCCTGCGCTGAGCACGGCGCTGGCGTTTTATGACGGGTACCGGAGCGAGCGGCTGCCGGCCAATCTCTTGCAGGCGCAGCGGGATTACTTCGGGGCGCATACGTACGAGCGTGTGGACAAGCCGCGGGGCGAGTTTTTCCATACGAACTGGACCGGCCGCGGCGGCCAGACGTCCGCTTCGACCTATGATGTATAACTCAGAACCGGGAAAGGATTAAAGATGAGATCCTTTATTACAGACGATTTTCTCCTGCAGACGAAAACGGCCCGGCAGTTGTACCATGAGTACGCTGAGCCGATGCCGATTTATGATTACCACTGCCATTTGCCCGCCCGGCAGATCGCGGAGGATCATTGCTTTGAGAATCTTACGCAGGCCTGGCTGTATGGGGATCATTACAAGTGGCGGGCGATGCGGACCCACGGCGTCGCGGAGACGATGATTACGGGGAACGCCTCGGACTATGACAAGTTTGTCAAGTGGGCCGAAACGGTTCCGTATACGATGCGCAATCCGCTGTATCACTGGACGCACCTGGAACTGAAGCGGTATTTCGGGATTGATCTGCTGCTGGGGCCGGAGACGGCGGAGCGAATTTTCGAGGCGTGCAGCGAGCTGCTGAAAACGCCGGAATTCAGTGTTCGCCATCTGCTGCGGAAGATGCAGGTCAAGGTGCTGTGTACCACGGAGGATCCGACCGATACGCTGGCGCATCATCGGCAGATCCGGGAAGACGGAACTGACGTGCGGGTGCATACGGCCTGGCGTGCGGACAAGGCGCTGGGGGCGGAAAATCCACAGTCCCTGAATTCGTGGATCGATGCGCTGCAGGAAACGGCCAATGTCCAGATCGGGTCCTATCCGGCCCTGCTGGAGGCCCTGCAAAAGCGGCATGATGAATTTCACGCGGCGGGCTGCCGGCTTTCGGATTTCGGGCTGGAGACGGTGTATGCAGCCCCCTACACGGAAAAGGAGATTTTCGAGATTTTTGAGAAACTCCGCTTGTCCCGGTCTGTTTCGGCGGCGGAACTGCTGAAGTACAAGTCGGCCGTGCTGTATGATCTGGCGGCGATGGACGCCCGGTCGGGCTGGACGCTGCAGCTTCATCTCGGCGCGCTGCGCAACACAAATACAAAGATCATGGAGCTGCTGGGGGCCGATACCGGCTGCGATTCGATTGGGGATTTTGAGATTGCCCGGCCGCTGGCGGCGTTTTTGGACCGTCTGAACCGGGAGGATCTTTTGCCGAAGACCATCCTGTATAATCTGAATCCCCGGGATAATGAGCTGATGGCGACGATGATCGGTAATTTTCAGGACGGCTCGATTCCGGGCAAGATGCAGTACGGCTCGGCGTGGTGGTTCCTGGATCAGAAAGACGGCATGGAGAAACAGATCGAGGCCCTGTCGAACCTGGGTTTGTTGAGCCGATTTGTCGGGATGCTGACGGATTCGCGCAGCTTTTTATCCTTTCCCCGTCATGAATATTTTCGTAGAATCCTTTGCAATCGAATCGGCAGTGATGTAGAACAGGGATTGCTTCCGAGTGATCTTGAATGGCTGGGCGGGATGGTTCAGGACATTTGCTGGCACAACGCCCGGAATTACTTTGACATGGAATGCGATTGAGACAGGAACGAGGTTTCATGAAAAAGGGACTGTTTGTTTTCATCGGGATTTTGCTGGTTTTACTGGCGATCGGATTTGTTTTTTCATTGAAGGGCGGCGAACTGGATGTCCTTGAGCTTCGTCTGTCGCATAGTTTAAATACCCGGCATCCGGTGCATGTGACGATGGAATACATGGCCGAGCGGGTGAAGGAAAAATCCGGCGGCCGTATGAAGGTTCTGATCTTTCCGAATGAGCAGCTCGGTACGGAAAAAGAATCCATTGAGGCCCTTCAGCTCGGCTACCTGGCCATGACCAAGACTTCGACGGCCCCGATGGAGAGTTTTGTTCCGCGTTTGCAGATTTTCGGGATTCCCTATTTGTTCCGGGATTCGGATCATTTCTGGAAGGTCGTCCAGGGGCCCATTGGAAAAGACCTGCTGGAGGCCGGGGCGGAAAAGGGCCTGAAAGGGGTGTGTTATTATGACGCCGGGGCGAGGAGTTTTTATGCCAAGAAGGAGATCCACAGCCCGGACGATCTGAAGGGGATGAAGATCCGCGTGATGCAGAGCGTGATGTCGATGCAGATGATTGAGACGATGGGAGGGTCTCCGACGCCGATTTCGTGGGGGGAGCTGTATACATCGCTGGACCAGGGGGTGGTGGACGCGGCCGAGAACAATCCTCCTTCGTTTGATACCTCCCGGCATTTCGAGATCTGCAAGTACTATATTCTCGACGAGCATGTGCGGGTTCCGGATATGCTGGTGATCAGTACGCGGGTCTGGAACGGGCTGAGTCCTGAACAACAACGGATTCTTCAGGAAGCCATTGATGAGTCTGTGGAATACAACCGAACTCTGTGGGCGGAGGCGGAGCAGGCCTCGCTGGAAAAGGTGGAGGCGGCGGGGGTGACGATCATTCGGCCGGACAAAAAACCGTTCCAGGAG
>JAHDQI010000117.1 GCA_018433925.1 Phycisphaerae bacterium
AAGGCCGTGTGGGGCCACACCCCCATGCGGCCTTTTTGTTTTGGCCGGCGCCTTAGAGCGGGATAGAGCAATGGCAGCTCGCGAGGCCCATATCCTCGAGGTTGAAGGTTCAAGTCCTTCTCCCGCCAATATGGCTGAAGATTTGGAAAATTCGATTCAGGAAAACGCAAACGGACCCAAACGGGCCAGCGGGGATGGTGTCTCCGTCGAGCAGCACTCCCTGACCGACCAGATTGCTGCCGACAAGTACCTGCAATCTAAGCAGGCCGCAGCAACTAAGGGCCTGGGAATCAAGCTACTGAAGATTTCACCGGGAGGGACGACTTGATGTGGCCGTTTAAGAGCAAATCCAAACCTGCTCGGATCTCTTTTCCTGTGACGCTGCATGCCAAATACGATGCGGCGCAGACCACCCGTGAGAACCTTCGACACTGGGCAATGGCCGATGGCCTGTCGGCCGATGCGGCCGCCTCCAGCGATGTCCGCAGGACCCTGCGCCAGCGGGCCCGCTATGAGGTATCCAATAATTCCTATGCCAAGGGGATTGTCCTGACCCTGGCCAATGACTGCGTGGGTACAGGTCCCCGGCTGCAGGTACTGACCGGTGATGATGTTTTGAACCGCAAAATCGAGGCAGCCTTTAGCCTGTGGGCTCACCAGATTGGTCTTGCAGCCAAACTTCGCACCATGCGGATGGCCAAATCGACCGATGGCGAGACCTTTGCCATCCTGACGGGCAATGGCGCCATCCCCGGCCCGGTCAAACTGGATGTCCATCTGGTGGAAGCCGACCGGGTCACTACCCCGCACCTGAAATTGATGGACGAAAACACCATCGATGGCGTAGGGTACAAAAACGTGCGTCACGAAGACGCGGGAGGTGAAACATGTAGAAACTGAACGTGTCATGCTCCGCGGGTGATGGAGATTTGGCTCTCCGTCGTCGGTCGGCAGTGACAGGCGACAAATCGCCATGACGCTGCATCGGTTAAGAGCCGTTGTGGTGAGCAGTCATGGAGAAGGCACGGCAGGACCGTGTCAGATGAGCGGTCAGGAGACGAACGCAAGTGAACCATGCGGAGAGGCGTCGTTAACCCAACTTGATGTCGAAAGCCGTATTCATTTTTATGCGGTGATTAGTGCGGGCGTTACCTGCCTCCGGCCCGTGCGGCATCCGGCGTAAAGCATGGCGTGACCTGGCCGCAGGCGCTCGTGGGGAACGTGAGAACCTGTCGCCCGGATGGCAAGGGAGACGTCCAAGCGGATACAACCGCAAGGGCCAGAGTACCGAAGCCGGGCACAGGGGCGGAGCATCCCGTAGTAGCGAAGAAAGCCCTGTAATGGGGTCGGAGCGAAGGGGGTGCCTCATCCGGTCTTTTAATGCTGTCAACCGGAAACGGGAGGAACAGGATGGAGAAGACAACCCCAAAACCTTTTGTTATTTCCAAGAAAAGTGTATGGCAGGCGTACCAGCGGGTGAAGGCCAACCGCGGCGGATGTGGAGTGGATAGAGTATCCCTGCAAGCGTTCGAAAAGAACCTTCGGGATAATCTGTATAAAATCTGGAACCGAATGTCTTCGGGAAGTTATTTTCCGCCGCCGGTCCGGCGAGTGGATATTCCGAAGGCCGACGGCCGGACTCGACCGCTCGGGATTCCTACCGTGGGGGACCGTATCGCCCAGATGGTCGTCAAGATGGATCTGGAACCGAAGTTGGAACCGATCTTTCACGGCTGGTCCTATGGGTATCGCCCCGGACGATCCGCCCTGGATGCGGTGGATGCGGCCCGACGAAACTGCTGGCGGCGCAACTGGGTTCTGGATCTGGACATCAAAGGGTTCTTTGATTCCATCGATCATGAATTGCTGATGAAGGCGGTCGGTAAGCACACGGATAGTCCATGGCACCGGCTCTACATCGAGCGGTGGCTCAAGGCATCCGTTATGCATGCGGATGGCCGCTGCGAGGAACGGCTTTGCGGGACACCGCAGGGCGGAGTGATCAGTCCGCTGTTGGCGAATCTGTTTCTGCATTATGCGTTTGATGTATGGATGCAGAAGCAGTGGCCGGACGTATGGTTTGAGCGGTACGCCGATGACGGCATTTGCCATTGTGCGACCGAACAGGAGGCGCAACGGCTCCTTGAAAGTCTTCAGGAGCGATTGGCCGCCTGTGGCCTTACCCTGCACCCCACTAAGACACGGATTGTTTACTGCCAGGATGACCGTCGACGAGAACCCCATGTGAATACCCGATTTGAATTCCTGGGCTTTGAGTTTCGAGGCCGATCGGCGTTGGATCGGAAAGGCTCTCCTTTTACGGGGTTCAATCCGGCAATCAGTCCTGTAAAGGTACGCCAGATTCGCAGTCGAATCCGGGAATTGGTTGGATCCCAGCAATGTGGATGGTCACTGAGGCGGCTGGCTCAGCGTCTCAACCCGCTCCTCCGGGGTTGGTGGAACTATTATGGCAGGTTCTTTCGATCCGTG